>JADGRR010000401.1 GCA_017880745.1 Burkholderiales bacterium | reverse complement strand
GATGGGTCCTGTCCGCTGGGAATTCTTCCGCAAATGTTGAAAGCTTGGGGACTGGTAGCGCCGAATGCGGACGATGGAGTAAAAGTTGTGCCGCTGGTAACGGCCGTGCCCCAAAGCGCAGAGTAACCGCCAACGCATGTTGCAGTTGGAGTAGCCGCACTTGCCTTATACAAGTCATAACTGAGAACGTCGTTTTGCGCCGCAGAGTGCATCCGGCGAACTCCGGCATTGAGGTTCAAGCCTCCATTAAGATCTACCGTCACGGACGCGTTCTTCGTGCAGGTCAGGGTTACGCTTCCGCTGGCGTCAACATTGTTAGCGCCACCCACCTGATTGTAGGGGCCAAATGAAACAGGCGAAGTGGAAATGAGGCAGGTCTGAGGTACAGTGGTCGTGACGCTGAAGGTTGCAGTCGCCGTGGCCCCCCAGCTGGAAGTCGCAATGCCCAGCCCCGCGACTGTTGCAAGCGCTGCTCTGATTACTAATTTAGGATATGACATGATTACCTCCCGATCGTTAATGAAAATCACACTTCAAAATTGCCAGAACTTCTGTTTCTAAAATCGACATCTGCTTCAACGCGGCTCGCGCGGAGGATTGGTCCCTCATTCCCGGAATTTCTTCAATTCTCCGTGCACGTACTGCAGTGCAGCTACTTTGCACGCGCGTCCCTGCGTTTCCAGTTCGCAATCTACATTATTCGGCCGCACTTACAAGTGAAAAAGTGCATAGAAAACGGGTATTTAACAATGTTTTACAGATTCGATATCAACTCTTTCCCGCATCCGGATTGCTGCGGTCCGTGAGGACAGAAAGCGTTCCGTTATCCGCATCAAATCCAATCAAATGAAAACCTGTCGCAAGTTATTTCGCCGGTTGATGTCAAGCCCAAGGCCGCGTAGCCTATGCAAAAGTTTGCGCCACCCGTAACCCGCACCCGCGAACGGGAGATGGCCTTCTCACTTTCACACTCGAACGGATCCTCCCCATGAATGGCGCCGAAAGCCTCGTCCGCACGCTGCTCGCCAGCGGCGTAGATACGTGTTTCGCCAACCCCGGCACGTCCGAGATGCATTTCGTCGCCGCGCTCGACAAGGTTGAAGGCATGCGCTGCATCCTCGGCATGGCCGAAACCGTGGTGACCGGCTGCGCCGACGGCTACGGGCGCATGGCCGGCAAGCCGGCGGCGACACTGCTCCACTGCGGGCCGGGCTTCGCCAACGGCATCGCCAACGTGCACAACGCGCGCCGCGCGCATACCCCGATGGTCAATATCGTCGGCGACCAGGCCACCTATCACCGGCCGTTCGACGCGCCGCTCACCTCCGACACCGAAGGCCTTGCGCGCGCGGCGTCGCACTGGGTGCGCACCAGCACCTCGTCCGCGACTGTGGGCGCCGATGCCGCGGCCGCGGTGCAGGCGGCGAACACCGCGCCCGGGCAGATCGCGACGCTGATCCTCCCGGCAGATACGGCCTGGAACGAGGGCGGCGCGGTCGCCGCGCCGCTGCCGGTCCCCGCGCGCCCGGCCGTCGCACCGGAGACCGTGCGCGCCATTGCGCAGGCGCTGCGGAGCAAACAGCCGGCAATGCTGGTGTTGTACGGCCAGGCCTTATCGGAGGCCGGACTCACTGCAGCCAACCGCGTCGCGCAGGCCACCGGCGCGCAGTTGCGCACACCGACGCAGGTGTCGCGCATGGCGCGCGGGCGCGGACGCGTGCCGGTGGACCGCATCCCCTACGTGGTCGAGGGCGCGCTCAAGATGCTTGCGGACACGAAGCACGTGATCCTCGTCGGCGCGAAACCGCCTACGGCGTTCTTCGCCTATCCGGGCAAGCCGAGCCTGATGTCGCCGCCGGACTCGATCACGCACGTGCTCGCACGGCCGGAGCAGGACGCGGTCGCCGCCCTGGAACTGCTGGCCGACGAACTCGGCGCACCGAAGCGCGTATCGATTCCGGAGAGCGAACTGAAGCCGCAACTCGCGCGCGGCAAGTTCGAGCCCGTAGCCTTTGCCAGCACGCTCGCCGCGCTCCTGCCCGAGAACTGCATCGTCGCCGAGGACGCGGTGACCTCCGGCCGCGCCCTGTTCGCGCCGACCTTCAACGCCGCGCCGATGGACTGGCTGCAGAATACCGGCGGCGCGATCGGCCACGCCTTTCCCTGCGCCACGGGCGCCGCGGTCGCCTGCCCGGGACGCAAGGTGGTGTGCCTGCAGGCCGACGGCGCCGGCATGTACTCGCTGCAGGCGCTGTGGACGCAGGCGCGGGAGAAGCTCGATGTGGTGAATGTGGTGTTCGCCAACCGCATCTACAAAATTCTCTATGGCGAACTGGTCTCGGTGGGCGCGCAGCCCGGCCGCGCCTCGAACGAGCTGTTCGATCTGGCGCGCCCCGAGCTCGACTGGGTGAAGCTCGCCGCGGGCATGGGCGTGGAGGCGGCGCGCGTGGAAACGCTCGAAGGTTTCGCCGATGTGTTCAAGTCGGCCTGCGGCCGCCGCGGGCCGTTCCTGATCGAATTTCGAATTTAGAAGTAACTGGCTGTAGGAGCGAGCTTGCTCGCGAACGATCGAGTTCGCGAGCAAGCTCGCTCCCACAAGAACGGTACGCCGCTTCAGCCCTTCCCGAACAACGCCCGCTCGAGTTTCGGATGCGCGGCGAAGCGGGCGATGAATTCATTTTCGTCGCGGCCGCCTTTGGCGCGGATCACGCGCGCGAGGTCGCGTCTTTCGGCCTGGCTCCAGCGCGAAACTCCGGGCAGAGCGAAAACCACCAGCGGACTCCAGCGCTGCCAGGCGAGGCGCTCGCCCGCGCTGAAGCCGCGCAGCGAGCGCACGCCGGTAATTCTCATGCTTTCCCGGCTGCATTCCTCGAGGATCCGCTCGCGGTCACCCGCGGCCCTTGCTGCGAGACTGTCGCAGACGCGCAGGCCCGGTTCGGCCATCGGTGGCAGAACCGGTGAGCGCGAACGGTCGAAGTCGAACAACAGGTGCGACTCCGCCAGGGCGCGCAGGGTCGCCGCGTTCGAACGGTGAGCCGGGTCCGCGCGCCGGCGCGCCAGTTCCCGGCGCAGCAGGTGGCGCGCGTCAGCGGTCAAAGGCCTGAACCCCAGCTTGTAGTAGAACCACCAGGCGCCCGAGGCGATCGCTTCGTCGTTGCCTTTGCCGAGCTGATACGGATCCAGGCTGAACGACTCGGCGCCGAATATGTGCCGTACCATCGCCAGTGTTCGGGTGAAGGTGTAGGCCGCCTCGCCGCCGCGAAAGCTCGCGAAAATGTTGAATGTCATCGTGGCCGAGCGCCCGGTCACGAACGCCTCGCCGTAACCGATCGGCACGCCGTTGTGCAGAATAAGATAGCCGCAGGTGGCGGGGACCAGCGCGCGCCGCTCCGCAATGACGCCGATCAGGGCAAAGCCGAGCCCGCCGCCGTCGTCGACCAGGCGCACGTCGCGCGCATTGCCGTAGGCGAACGCGTCGAGGTCGCGCGAGCGGGTCACCATGGCGCCGCGCGCAAGCTCGATGAGTTGCTCGCCCTCGCGCGCGGACGCGAGGCGCACGCCGCGATAAATCCGCCCCAGTTCCTCGCGCAAACGGGGACGGGAGCGCCGCAGTGGCCCGTGTTGATAGGCCATCGGCGCCGCGGTATGTTTGGCGCGGCTGCGCGCGGGCGTG
>JADGRR010000039.1 GCA_017880745.1 Burkholderiales bacterium | reverse complement strand
TCAAGCAGATTCCGCTCTACTCGGAGATGCACCGTTTCATCCCGGCGATGGCCTCGATTGCCGGACCCCGCGTGGCGGAGATCAAGGTCCGCCATCACGCGCGGCCTGTCCTCCGGGTGAATCCGCTTCGCCCATTCTTCGCGCCGGTTATCGAACTCGTCGTCGGCAAAGCCCAGCATTTCCTTGTAGCGCCTGGAATACAGGACCTCGCCGGTGCGGATGTTTCGGTCCCACACGCCATCGCGGGCACCCTCCAGCGCAAACTTCCAACGCTCCTCGCTCGCACGCAGCGCCTCCTCAGCGGCCTTGCGCTCGGTGATATCGATGATCATCGCGAAAATTCCGCTGGTGCGGCCGGCGCTGTCGATATCCGGAATGAAGCTGCCGGCGAGATGGTGCTCGCGTCCATCCTTTCCCCGGCGCGTGCGCTCATACTCCGTGGGCTTTCCCTGCAGCGCTTCCTCGATTTCGGGCAGGATGGACACATAGGTATCGGTTCCCAGAACCTCGGCAAGGTGATGGTTGTCGAGGCGCTCTGCGGGCAGGTCCAGCCATTTTTCGACGGCACGGTTGTGGAATTGCAGGCGATGCCGGATATCGACATAGCCGATCATCGCCGGGACGGAGCCGGTGACCAGGCGGTATTGCTTTTCCTGCTCGCGTTGGTGAACTTCGGCCAGGCGCCGCTCCTCGCGCTGGCGATTGAGCACGGCGCCGGCGAAAAGCGCCAGCGTGATTGCCATCAAGCCGCTCCAGACGGTGAGCTGGGTGAGTTGCCGGGCGCGCACGGCGACGCGGTCGCGGCGCTCAATGGCCAGGTTGTGCTCCTCGCGCCGCATCGAGTCCACCAGCCGATCGATCTCGCGCCCGCGCTCGAGGTAGGCCGGGGTCGAAATGAAGGATACGCCAGCGGCCATGCCCTGCTGCTGGCGCAAGCGGATGGCCTCTCGTTGCAGGACGGTCATCGCTCTTGCCGCAAGGTCGAGCAGGGCCACGCGGCGCTGCTGCCCGGCATTGCCGGCGACAAATTCGGCCAGGTGGCCGATATCGATCTCGCATCTGGCCTCGGCCTTGTGCAACTGGTCCAGGTCTTGGTCCGAGCGGCTGACGAGGTAGCTCAGGGTGGCGGATCCCGCCGCCTCCTTGGCGCTGACCAGTTCCTCGAGCTTGGCGATGATGCGTTGACTTCGCGCTTCGGCTTTCGCCTGCTCCACCCGCTCGGTTACGCTCAGCTGGTAGGCGCCACCAATCGCTACCAGCGTGGCGATGGTAGTGGCAAGAACCAGGTAAATGCCCATCCTGAACGTGAATTTCATGTCCGGCAAAGCATCTTACTTTTCAGCGGCAGCGTCAAATCTGCAGACGGCGGGGTTGAGCGCTGCGAGTGTCTGCTAAAATAGACGCAGGAGGTGTATGTCCGACAAGCTTATCGTGACCGTCGACGCGCAGATCGCCGCACTGGTTCCCCGTTTTCTCGCCAATCGGGCTGCCGACGTCGACAAGATTCGCGCCGCGCTGGCGGGCGCCGATTTCGAGGCGATACGCGTGTCGGCGCACGGAATCAAGGGCGCGGGCGGCGGCTACGGTTTTCCCGAGATTTCGCGGCTGGGCGCCGCGCTGGAGGAGGGCGCGCGGCAGCGCGACGCTGCCGCGGTCACCGCGCTGGTTGCAAGCATGGAAGAGTATCTCGGGCGCATCGAAGTCAAGTATGGGTGATGGCGCAGGAGCGGCGAGCAATGGCAGTATCAGGGCGGACGCGCGCATTGCGCATCAGCGGCTGTGCGCGAACTGACTGACATGCGCATTGCTTTGCTCGAGGACGAACAGGAACAGGCAGATCTGGTCAGCGCCTGGCTCAAGGCCGCCGGCCACAACTGTCATGTCTTCGTGCGCGGCAAGGATCTGGTGCGCCAGGCGCGACGCGAGACTTTTGATCTGTTTTTGCTCGACTGGGAGGTGCCTGGGATGTCCGGCGCGGAAGTGCTGGTCTGGATCAGAGCCAACATCGCCGAGCCGGTGCCGGTGCTGTTCGTCACGGCGCGCCAGCGTGAAGAGGATATCGTACACGCGCTCTCCAGCGGCGCCGATGACTACATGGTCAAACCCCTGGGAAAACTCGAACTCCTGGCGCGCATGGACGCGCTGGCGCGGCGCATACGCCCGAGCCAGCGTCAGAGCGAGGAAGTGCTCGAATACGGGCGGCTGCGCGTGGATTGCCGCAGCCGCCGGGTGAAACTGGACGGCCGGGAAGTGATGATGACGCAAAAGGACTATGAGCTGGCCGTGTTCCTGCTGCGCAATATCGGCCGATTGCTGTCGCGGGGTCACATCCTGGAATCGGTATGGGGGCAGTCGGCCGAACTCAACACGCGCACGGTCGACACCCATGTGAGCCGCATCCGGGGCAAGCTCGAGCTCACGCCCGAGAACGGCTGGCGGCTGTCCGCAGTCTATCAGCACGGCTACCGGCTCGAGCGGGTTGCAGCCGACGCGGTGCGGCAGGACGCGCCTTGAGCAAATTTCTGTTGCTTATTCTCGCCGTCGTGGCCGTGTGGTGGCTGGCCAAGGGATTCCGCCGCAAGGACGCGGCCAAGGATGCGCCTGAGGCGGCGCCTGAACAGATGGTCAACTGCAGCCATTGCGGACTGTATCTTCCGCAAAGCGAGGCCATCGCCGAAGGGGAAAAATTCTTCTGCTGCGCCGAGCACCGCCGCCGGGCCGGTTAGCGCCGGTCGAGAATGGCTACCTGGCATTTCACCTCCGACACGCAGCCGGATTCGTTCTGGGTTTCGCTGCACTATTTCAACATCTATCGGCTGCTGCTGGCGGGGGTATTCCTCGCCGCGGTGCTGATTTTCGGTGACAGCCTCAATTTCGGCAGCCACAACCTGGCGCTGTTCGAGTACGTCGCCGGTGCCTACCTGTTGCTGACAGTCGCGTACCAGGTGCTGCTGGAAAAAATGCGCAGCCATTTCAATTTCCAGCTGAGCCTGCATGTCATCACCGACATTGTCGCATCGGTGCTGCTGATGAATGCCAGCAACGGCTTCAGGAGCGGCTTGGGCGTGATGCTGCTGATCTCGCTCGCGGCGGCTGCTCTGGTGAGTCGCGGTGCGCTGATGCTGTTCTATGCCGCGCTCGCTTCCATCGCCATCCTGCTGGAGCAGACCTACTGGATCCTGGTTTTCGACCATAACACGGCCAATTATGTGCAGCCGGGGCTGCTCTCGATTGGTTATTTCGCCACGGCGCTGATCACCAACCAGCTGGCGCAACGCGTCATTCGCCAGGAACGGGTAATGCGGCAGCGCTCGGTCGACCTGAGCAATCAGCTGCGCATCAACCAGCTGGTAATCCAGGACATGCAGGATGCCGTGCTGGTGGTCGACGGCAACGGCCTCGTGCGCCAGCACAATCCGCAGGTGTCCGTGTTGCTCGGATGGCCGGCGCCGGAACTCGACCAGATCGAGAAGTATTCGCCCGAGATCGCCCACATGCTGGCGCGCTGGCGCAGCCAGCGGGACAATCCGACGCAAACCCTGCTGCTGCCCGGCAGCGGCAAGCTGGTGCGCGCGCGCTTTGTCGAGGCCGGCACCGACGGCGGCAGATTTTCCCTGGTGTTCCTCGAGGACCTGTCGCAGGTGCAGGAACAGGCGCAGCAGCTGAAACTGGCTGCGCTGGGGCGGCTTACCGCCAACATAGCGCACGAGATCCGCAATCCACTCTCGGCGATCAGCCATGCGAGCGAACTGTTGCTGGAGGAGCAGCGCGGGCCGTCGCAGGGACGCTTGCTGCACATCATCCGCGACAACTCCAAACGCCTCGATCGCATGGTGCGCGACGTACTCGAGCTGACGCGGCGCGACCGGGTGCATCCCGAGACTATCCGTCTCGCGGTTTTTCTGCCGTCCTTTATCGATGAGTTCGCTCAAAACGAGAAGATTCCCGCCTCAAGCTTCGCGCTGGACCTGCACGATGCGAGCGAGATCGTGTTCGACCGGGTGCACCTGCAGCAGGTGCTGTGGAACCTGTTGCGCAACGCCTGGCGCCACTCGCGCCAGCGCGAAGCGAGCGTGCGCGTGGCCGTTCGGCGCCAGGCGAATCGGGTAGAATTGCACGTAATCGACGACGGCGAGGGGGTGCCCACGCACCTGCGGCAGCAATTGTTCGAACCCTTTTTCACAACCTACAGCGGTGGCACCGGCCTCGGGCTGTATATCGCGCGCGAAATGTGCGCCGCCAACGGCGCCATCCTCGAACACGTCGAGCCGCCGTCTGAAGGCAGCGGGGCGGACTTTCGCATGCTGTGTGGTGGCAGGCCGGCATGAAGCGCGCCGAACGCAGAAGCGAGCCGGCTACCGCCACGGTTCTGGTGGTCGATGACGAGCCCCATATCCGCGAGTTGCTCGAACTGACCTTGTTGCGCATGGGGCTGGCGGTCGAGTCTGCAGCGAGCGTGGGTGAGGCGCACGCGCTGCTTCGGGCAAAGCAGTTCGACCTGTGCCTCACCGACATGCGTCTGCCCGACGGCCAAGGCCTGGATCTGGTGCGCTACATCGGCGAACATTGCAGCGACCTTCCAGTGGCGGTGATCACCGCCTACGGCAGCGCCGAGAACGCGGTGGCGGCGCTCAAGGCCGGCGCTTTCGACTATCTGTCCAAGCCGGTGTCGCTGGAGGATTTGCGCTCCCTGGTCAAGTCGGCGCTCAAGCTGCCGCAGCGCGTCACCGCGGCAAAGCCCGCACGTCATCAGTTGCTCGGCGATTCACCCGCCATGCAGCAAGCGCGCGAGATGATAGACAAGCTCGCCCGCAGCCAGGCGCCGGTCTACATCAGCGGCGAATCCGGCAGCGGCAAGGAATTGGCGGCACGCCTGATCCATGAGCTGGGGGCGCGCAATGACCAGCCGTTTGTGCCGGTGAACTGCGGCGCGATTCCGGAAAATCTGATGGAGAGCGAGTTTTTTGGCTACAAGAAAGGGGCGTTCACCGGGGCGGACGCCGACCGCGACGGTTTTTTTCAGGTGGCGCACGGCGGCACGCTGTTTCTGGACGAGGTTGCCGACTTGCCGCTTCCGATGCAAGTCAAGCTGTTGCGCGCGATCCAGGAGAAGCGGGTGCGCAAGGTCGGCGCAACCGGCGAGGATCCGGTGGATGTGCGCATGATCTGCGCCACTCACCAGAACCTCGGCGCCCTGGTCGAGGCGGGAAAGTTCCGCCAGGATCTGTATTTTCGCCTCAATGTGATCGAATTGAAGATGCCGTCCTTGAAAGAGTGCCGCGAAGATATCGCTGCGCTGGCCGAGTCGATGCTGGCGCGCATGGGCGGAGCGGACGGCGATGCGCCGCGCCTGTCGAAGGCGGCGCGGGCGCAACTTGAACGTTACGATTTTCCCGGCAATGTGCGCGAGCTCGAGAATATTCTGGAGCGCGCCGTGGCCTTATGCGGCGGCGAGGAAATCCAGCCGGACGATCTGCGGCTCACGCCGGCGCGCGAGGCGGACGAGGCGCATCCCAGCGGTAAGGGGCCGTTGCCGGACTATCTCGACCGCATCGAGCGCGAGGCCATACTCGAAGCGCTGGCCAAGACGCGCTTCAACCGCACTGCGGCGGCCAGGCTTCTCGGCATCACTTTTCGCGCCCTGCGCTACCGCATGGCGCGGCTGGGGATCAACGAACCGCACCCATGATGGTCGATGCCGCCGGGCGCGTGGACACCGCGCGCTATCTTGCCTCGCCCAACTGCGACGAACGACCGCCTGGTGAGGCGGTCACGCTTCTCGTGATCCACAATATCAGCCTGCCTCCGGGCGAATTTGGCGGCGACGGCATCGTGCGCTTGTTCACCAACGCACTCGACGACGCAGCGCATCCTTTCTACCGGACCCTCGCCGGCGTGCGCGTATCGGCGCATTTTCTCATCCGCCGCTCGGGCGAGCTGCTGCAGTTCGTGCCCTGCGCCAAGCGCGCCTGGCACGCCGGGGCGTCCGCCTGGTGCGGGCGCAGCGGCTGCAACGACTTCTCCATCGGCATCGAACTCGAGGGCGCGGACAACGTGCCCTACGCCGAGCCGCAGTACCGCGTGCTGGCACAACTCGCGCGCGCACTGCAGTCGGTCTATCCGATCGCCGATATCGCCGGCCACTGCGACATCGCTCCCGCGCGCAAGACCGATCCCGGGCCGAGTTTCGACTGGCCACGCTTTCGCAGCTCGATCGTCCAATAGCTCACTGCTACATGAGAGGGATAAATCCCCTCACGCTCCCCGAAGAAAATTCAACGCGATGGCGCAAGGAGATTTTCTTGCGCCCCGCTCGAGCGGCATCAGAGCCGGCTTCGCCATTTCCTCATAGGCGCGAGCCGGGCAGCATCATGCTGTGCTTCATTCGCGTTTTTCTTGCTCAATCCGCGCTTGAACGTAAAATTTCAAAAACTTCTTGCAAAATCAAAAGCGCATCACTAAAATTAGTTGCGGACTGGTAACGAGATACTATATATTGTGGTTGTGATCCGGACCATGATATAAGACCAGCAACAGAAATGCAGCGATTGGCGCACTAGAACAGCAGAGGAATGCATATGCAGCTTGTCACCGAATCAGAAAAATCGCCCTCCGCGGCAGGTGCCAATGTTGCCGAAGCTTCCGCAGTAAGCCAGTCAGCCTATCCCGAATACAGGATCATTCGCCGCAACGGCGCGGTGGTGGGTTTCGATCCGGGCAAGATTTCGGTCGCCATGACCAAGGCATTTTTGGCGATCGAAGGCGGCCAGGGTGCGGCGTCGGCGCGCATCCGTGAATTGGTTGCAGGGCTGACCGAAGGCGTGGTCGCCGCCCTGGCTCGGCGCCAGCCCGGCGGCGGCACGTTCCATATTGAAGACATTCAGGACCAGGTCGAACTCGCGCTGATGCGTTCCGGCGAGCACGAGGTGGCCCGAGCCTACGTGCTTTACCGCGAGCAGCGCGCCAAGGCGCGCACCCAGGAGCAGGCCAAGCAGAAAGACAAGGTCACGGCCCCCGAACTGCACGTGGTCGAGAACGGCGTGAGGCGGCCGATCAACCTGGGCGGGTTGAAGAACCTGCTCAAGGCGTGCTGCGAGGACCTGGGCGATGCGGTCGACCCGGGCATTATTTTCAACGAGACGCTGAAGAACCTGTACGACGGCGTGCCGATCGAGGAAATCCGCAAATCGGCGATCCTGTCGGCGCGTGCGCTGATCGAAAAGGATCCCGCCTACAGCTTCGTCACCGCGCGACTGCTGTTGAACACCATCCGCATCGAGGTCCTGGGCGAGGAGGTGCCGCAAGCGCAAATGGGCAAGCGCTACGCCGAGTATTTTCCGGAATTCATCAAACGCGGGATCGCCGCGGAGCTGTTGGACGAGCGGCTAGCCAAATTCGATCTGGTGCGCCTGGGCAAGTCGCTGGACGCCTCGCGCGACCTGAATTTCGGCTATCTCGGCCTGCAAACCTTGTATGACCGCTACTTCCTGCACGACCACGGGCAGCGCATCGAGCTGCCGCAGGCTTTCTTCATGCGTGTAGCCATGGGTCTGGCACTGAACGAGATCGACCGCGAGGCGCGCGCCATCGAGTTCTACCAGGTGCTCTCCTCGTTCGACTTCATGAGCTCGACGCCGACCCTTTTCAACTCCGGCACTCTGCGCTCGCAGCTCTCGAGTTGCTACCTGACGACGGTAGCCGACGACCTGGACGGCATCTACGAGTCGATCAAGGACAACGCCCTGCTGGCCAAGTACGCGGGCGGCCTCGGCAACGACTGGACGCCGGTGCGCGCGCTCGGCTCGCACATCAAGGGCACGAACGGCAAGTCACAGGGCGTGGTTCCGTTCCTGAAGGTGGTCAACGACACCGCCGTCGCGGTGAACCAGGGCGGAAAGCGCAAGGGGGCGGTGTGCGCCTATCTGGAAACCTGGCACCTGGATATCGAAGAGTTTCTCGAGCTGCGCAAGAACACGGGCGATGACCGCCGCCGCACCCACGACATGAACACGGCCAACTGGATCCCGGACCTGTTCATGAAACGGGTGATGGAAAACGGCGAGTGGACATTGTTCTCGCCCTCGGACTGTCCCGACCTGCACGACAAGGTCGGCAAGGAATTCGAGAAAGCGTATACGGCATACGAAGAAAAGGCGGCCAGGGGGGGACACAAGCTGTTCCGGAAGATCCCGGCGCTGCAACTGTGGCGCAAGATGCTGTCGATGCTGTTCGAAACCGGACATCCCTGGATCACGTTCAAGGACCCGTGCAATATCCGCTCGCCGCAATCCCACGTCGGCGTCGTGCACAGCTCCAACCTGTGCACCGAGATCACGCTCAATACCAACCAGCACGAGATCGCGGTGTGCAACCTGGGTTCGGTCAACCTGGTCGCCCACCTCAAGCTCATTGATGGCACGGTCGCGCTCGATCACGCCAAGCTGCAGCGCACAATTGCCACGGCGATGCGCATGCTGGACAACGTCATCGACATCAATTATTACGCGGTCGGCAAGGCGCGCAATTCCAACCTCAAGCACCGCCCGGTGGGTATGGGGATCATGGGTTTCCAGGATTGCCTGCACGTGCTGCGCATCCCCTATGGTTCCAAGGAGGCGGTGGAGTTCGCCGACCGGTCGATGGAGGCGGTTGCCTACTACGCCTACATGGCTTCGACGCAGTTGGCCGAGGAGCGCGGCCGCTACTCTTCCTATCGCGGGTCGCTGTGGGACCGCGGCATACTGCCGCAGGACACGCTGGCCCTGCTGCGCGACGAACGCGGCGGCCATGTCGAAATCGACATGAGCGTCAGCATGGATTGGGAAGGATTGCGCGGGCGCATCAAGCAGCACGGCATGCGCAACTCCAACTGCCTCGCCATCGCGCCGACCGCCACGATCGCCAACATCATCGGCGTTTCGGCTTCGATCGAACCCACTTATCAGAATCTGTACGTGAAGTCGAACCTGTCGGGCGAATTCACCGTGGTCAACGAATACCTGGTGAACGATCTCAAGCGCTTGGGCTTGTGGGACGAAGTGATGATTTCCGATGTCAAGTATTTCGACGGCAACTTGGCCAAGATCGACCGGGTGCCATCCGAACTGCGCAACCTCTACGCCACCGCCTTCGAACTCGAGCCGCAGTGGCTGGTCGAGGCCGCCGCACGCCGGCAAAAATGGATCGACCAATCGCAGTCGCTCAATATCTATATGGGTGGCGCCTCGGGCAAGCGGCTGGACGATACCTACAAGCTCGCCTGGAAGCGCGGTCTGAAAACGACCTATTACCTGCGTTCGATGGGCGCAACCCACGCCGAGAAATCCACGGTGAAGGCCGGGCAGCTGAACGCCGTGCCCGAGGGCGGGATGCCCTCTGCGGGCAAGAGCGCGGATCCGGCGGAACCGAAGTTCTGTTCGATTGACAATCCGGAATGCGAGGCATGCCAGTAGGTAGGTGACAAGACTGGAGAGATGAACATGCTCAATTTTGAAGACGAAGTGGCAGTTTCCCCGATCCCCGGCCTGGGTCTGCAGGCGGTGCGGGGCTTCATGCCGGCATCATCGGCGAGCGCCGGCGGACGGCAGGAGCGCGCGCAGCCGGAAGCCGCGCCGGCGGCGAGCGCCGATGAACTGCGCCGTATCCGCGTCGAGGACAAGCGCATCATCAACGGCCGCACCGACGTCAACCAGCTGGTCCCGTTCAAGTACAAATGGGCGTGGGAGAAGTATCTGTCCGCCTGCGCCAACCACTGGATGCCGCAGGAAATCAACATGAGCCGCGACATCGCCACCTGGAAGGACCCGAACGGTCTGACCGAGGACGAGCGTCGCATTATCACGCGCAATCTCGGCTTTTTCGTCACCGCCGACTCGCTCGCCGCGAACAACATCGTGCTCGGCACCTATCGCCACATCAGCGCGCCGGAGTGCCGCCAGTACCTGCTGCGCCAGGCTTTCGAAGAGGCGATTCATACCCACGCCTACCAGTACATCGTCGAGAGCCTGGGGTTGGACGAGGGCGAGGTGTTCAACGCCTACCACGAGATCGGAAGTATTCGCGCCAAGGACGAGTTTCTCATCCCGTTCATCGACACACTCACCGACCCCGCGTTCAAGACCGGCACGCCCGCGGCCGACCAGCAGCTGCTCAAGAGCCTGATCGTGTTCGCCTGCATCATGGAAGGGTTGTTTTTCTACGTCGGTTTCACCCAGATTCTCGCCATGGGGCGCCAGAACAAGATGACCGGCGCCGCCGAGCAGTACCAGTACATCCTGCGCGACGAGTCGATGCACTGCAATTTCGGCATCGACCTCATTAACCAGATCAAGATGGAAAATCCCCATCTATGGACCCCGGCGTTCCGCGAGGAGATCCAGGGTTACATGAAAACGGCGGTCGAGCTCGAGTACCGCTACGCGGAGGACACCATGCCGCGCGGCGTGCTCGGCCTCAATGCGCCGATGTTCAAGGAATATCTTCGCTACATCGCCAATCGCCGTTGCCAGCAGATCGGCGTGGACCAATTTTATCCGGGCGCCAGCAATCCTTTTCCCTGGATGAGCGAAATGACCGATCTGAAGAAAGAGCGCAACTTCTTCGAAACCCGAGTGATCGAGTACCAGACCGGAGGCGCGCTCAGTTGGGATTAATCACCTTCACGTCGCCGGCGTCCAGCGGAGGCAAACATGCGTAAGTTGACCGAGTTCCGGACAAACAGCGATTACAGTTTGTGGCTGCGATTCGACGACGGGCTGGAAGGAAGCGTGTTTCTCGGCAATTTGCTGGAAATCGGCGCGTTCAAGCTTTGGCGCGACCAGGATCAGTTTCGCCGTGTGGCGCTTGATCCCGCAGCAATGACTCTGGTTTGGGATGGCGGGATCGAACTCGATCCCGCCGTTTTGTATCGTGACCTGCTCGAGCGCAAGGCCGCATGAGGCCGCGCGCAGGTGCAGGCAAGGGATTCGGCCGGCTGGGGTTCGCCCCGGCCGGCTGGATAATCCGGGCTACCGTAGCCGGGTTTGCAGTAGTTGTTTTTCTTTAACTTTGATGAAGGAGCTTTACCATGGCAACGAAGAAAAAAGCAAAGAAAGCAGCGAAAAAACCGGCTAAAAAAGCCAAAAAGAAGAGGGCAGTAGCTAAGAAGCCTGCAAAAAAGAAAGCGGCCAAGAAAAAGGCCGCCAAGAAAAAGCCTGCGAAAAAAAAGGCGGCTAAAAAAAAGCCAGCCAAAAAGGCCAAAAGACCAGCCGCCAAAAAGAAAGCGGCAAAAAAAAAGGCTAAACCTGCTGTGAAACCGGCAATGCCGGCAGCACGTTCGATGACGGCTCCAGTAGCCCCATCGACTGCGGCGACGCCAGGGGCGAAAACCGCCCTGAATCCGGCAGCTGCTTGGCCTTTTCCAACAGGCTCAAGGCCTTAGCGTAGGTAAGGATGTCGCGCGGTCAGCCCCAGCGCAAGCGAGGGCTGTACCGCGGACATTCGCCCTAAGCTGAATTGTTCCCGGCCGCGCAACCCGCTATCTTTCACGGGACCGCAGGTAGTGTGGCTGGGATCGTTTCTTGAGCAGGCCTAAGCCCGCGACTAGATTGCCTGAAGTCTGAGGCGACGTCAATTCTGGGTTTAGGCTGTTTTCTTGCGCAGCAGCATACGTTTTGGCAGCACTTGACATAAGTTATTATATTCAATAAAATAGCGCTTGTTGCATCACATCACGTCTGTATCCGCCGCAAAACCAGCCAGCGCCTAGGCTAGGTTTTGATCGCAGTACCTTATAGTTCGAACGGCACTTTAACAAGCCGTTTCAAGTAACTAGATTTTAGTAGTTTTTGCTTGAGAAGTAGTGTGCTTGTTGCAAGCGCGCAGAAATAACTGCGAGCTGCATATGACAAGCCACCTTGGGCAGCAAGGATGCAGATGCTCCTTATAATATAGGAGCAGGTGCTGCCACGACTGCGTTCGGTAGTAAAGCGATGCAGCCCGCGTAGTTCTTTTTTGGTAAGGAGGCAGCACATGGACAACCTGAAACAGATTGCCGTGCAAACCTACACTTCGATCAGAGCGCTCCTGCACAACGGCTTGGCCGTGCTCGGAGCTGTCGCAGCCATCGCGCTGCTGATGGGGGCTCGCCCGGTTGTCGATCACAGCGCGCAGCCGGCACCGGCGTCCGCCGTATTCGGCACCATCCGCCATGAAGGCATTTCCCTGTACGGCCCGGCCGCCGATGCGGAGAATCCGCAGTATCGCGCGCTGGCCGTGTATCTCTCGCGCAGGTACAAAGTGGCGCCGGTCGCGACCGAGCAGTTAGTCGGGGCGGCGCACGAGGCTGGAAGCCGGCTGGGCATGGATCCTCTGCTGATCCTGGCAGTGATGGCGATCGAGTCGCACTTCAATCCCATCGCCGAGAGCGTCATGGGTGCCAAGGGTCTGATGCAGGTAATCCCAAAATTCCACCAGGATAAGCTGGAGGAACACGGCGGCGAGGAATCCGTGCTCGACCCCATGACCAACATCCTGGTGGGCACGCGCATTCTCAAGGACGCCATGCGCCGCGGTGGCGGTCTGATGCCCGGCCTGCAGCTTTATGCCGGAGCTTTCGGCGATGACGGCCAACAGTACGCGCAAAAGGTCATGGCCGAAAAGGAGCGCATGCAGCAGACGCTCAAGCGCGCCCAAGTT
>JADGRR010000400.1 GCA_017880745.1 Burkholderiales bacterium | reverse complement strand
AGCAAGGGCATCATCGGTCTGGCCTACTGGGATAACGGATTCAAGGAGATGAGCGCCAACAAGCCGCTCAGAACGCCGGCCGATTTCCGCGGCCTGAAGATGCGCATCCAGTCCTCCAAGGTGCTCGACGGCCAAATGCGCGCGCTGGGTGCGACGCCGCAGATCATGGCATTTTCCGACGTCTATCAGGCACTGCAGACCGGCGTCGTAGATGGCACCGAGAATCCCCCCTCCAACCTGTATACGCAAAAAATGAACGAGGTGCAGAAGTATCTGACGCTGTCGGACCACGGCGTCGTCGAGTACGCGGTGATAGCCAACAAGAAGTTCTGGGAAGGTTTGCCGGCCGACATCCGCACCACGCTCGAAGGTGCGATGAAGGACGCCACCGCCTATACCAATGACATTGCCAAGCAGCAGAACGACGAGGCTCTGGAAAAGGTGAAGGCCACGGGCAAGACGCAAATCATCACGCTGACGCCGGAAGAAAAGAAGGCCTGGAAAAAAGCGGTGCTGAAGGTGCACCGGGACAATGAAGCCAACATCGGCAAGGAACTGATCCAGGAAATCTACAAGGACACCGGATTCGATCCAAGCAAGCTGTAATTCAAGACGGGACCACCGTCGCCTGTCCGCGGTGGTTTCAGGAGGAGGACGAGCTTGAACAAGGTGCTCGACCATCTGGAGGAGTGGCTAATCGCATTCCTGATGGGCGGCGCGACGATCGTAATCTTTGTCGCCGTTGTCCATCGCTACGCCTCGGGAATCCCCTGGCCTGCGCTGCAGGACTGGCTCCTGACCATCAATATGTCCTGGGCGCAGGAGTTGTGCATTTACATGTTTGTCTGGATGGCCAAGTTCGGCGCGGCCTATGGCGTGCGCACCGGCATCCACGTAGGCGTTGACCTGCTGGTCAAGCAGCTGCCCGAACGCATCGGCAAGAGAGTAATTCTATTCGGGCTTCTCGCCGGGGCACTCTTCACCGGCGTGGTCGGCACGTTCGGCGCCAAGTTCGTCTGGGCAATCGCGCACACCGAACAGGTTTCTCCCGACCTGGAGTTGCCGATTTGGATCGTGTTTCTTGCGATTCCGTGCGGCTCCTACCTGATGTGCTACCGCTTCCTGCAGGTCGCCTGGGGCTTCTGGCGCACCGGCATTCTGCCGCATCACGATGAGTCTCATGTCGAGGGCATCGACGACCCCGCCGGCGCCGCACCGGTGCCAACGGCAAGCGCGTAATGAACTCAGCGATCATTTTCGGCCTTCTCGTCGTGCTGATGATCACCGGCATGCCGATTTCCATTGCGCTTGGTCTCACCGTGCTGACGTTCGTCTTTACCATGACGCACGTCCCGATCGAGTCGGTGGCGCTGAAGCTTTTCACCGGCATCGAGCGCTTCGAGATCATGGCGATCCCGTTCTTCATTCTTGCCGGCACCTTCCTGACCCGTGGCGGCGTGGCGCGGAAAATGATCAATTTCGCCACCTCCATGATTGGGCACTGGCACGGCGGACTCGCGCTCGCCGGCATCCTCGCGTGTGCGATGTTCGCGTTGGTATGTGGATCGAGCGTTGCTACCGTCGTGGCGATCGGGTCCATCATTTTGCCCGAGATGGTGCGGGCCGGCTACCCGATGCGCTTCGGCGCCGGCGTCATCACGGTCGCGGGCTCGCTCGGCATCCTGATGCTGCCCTCGATTCCGAAAGTGATTTACGCCATTGCGACCAACACCTCGATCGGCGCGCTATTCGTTGCGGGGCTCGTGCCGGGGATCATCCTGACCACGATGCTGTGCGCAGTTACCTGGTTCATCGCGAAGAGGCGCAGCTATCCCCGCATGCCGAGAGCGAGCTGGGGAGAGCGCTGGAGAGCGTTCCGCGACAGCGTCTGGGGCCTGATGTTGGTGGTGATCATCATCGGCGGCATCTATTCGGGGGTGTTCACGGCGACGGAAGCGGCCGCGATGAGTGCGGTATACGCGTTCTTCATTTCGGTCTTCGTCTACAAGGCGATGCCGCTAAAGGACACCTTTAAGGTGCTGCTCGCCTCCGCAAACATGAGCGCCATGCTGCTCTATATAATCACCAACGCGGCGCTGTTCTCGTTTATCCTGACCGACGAGAACATTCCGCATGCGCTCGCGGACTGGATCCTCGGCAAGGAGCTCGGGCTCGTGGGGTTCCTGCTGCTTGCGAACTTGTTGCTGCTTATCGCGGGCAATTTCATGGACCCGTCGTCCATTATTCTTATCATGGCGCCGATCCTTTATCCCGCTGCGGTCGCGCTCGGCGTCAATCCCGTGCATCTTGGCATTCTGATCGACGTCAACATGGAGGTCGGGCTGTGCCATCCGCCGGTCGGCCTCAATCTCTACGTGGCGAGCGGCATCAGCAAGCTCGGCATCACGGAGCTCACCGTCGCCGTTTGGCCCTGGCTGCTGACCATGCTGGTGTTCCTCGTCATGGTCACCTACATGCCGGAGATGTCGCTCTGGTTGCCGCGGCTGCTCGGCATGATGTAGCGGGGTAGAGACCCCGCCCGGTGCGCGCGTCGGCGGCGGTCCGCATCAGGCGTCCGGGCGCCCTGCGGCTCCGCGTTCAGCCATGCATGCTGTGGTATTTCTCCAGCAGTTGCTCGGGCGTTTCCTTGAAATCCGGATTGGGAAGGATACAGTCGGCCGGGCACACCGTCATGCACTGCGGCTCGTCGTGCGCGCCGACGCACTCGGTGCAGAGCGCCGGGTCGATGATGTAGATCGGACTCGCGACGCTGATCGCCTTATTCGGACACACCTCCACGCAAGCATAGCATGAAGTGCAGTCATTGTTGATTAGCAGTGCCATTGCGATCTCCTAGTAGTTTAATGTCAGAGCTTGCGTCGCCTAAACCAGGTCGCTGGTGTACGACGTCAGCGCCTTCATGTAATTGGTACGCTCGAAGGCGGCCGGGTCGGGGCACGCCTGCTGGCTGAGCGAGCCTTTCATCTGCTCGACCGAGTCGTATTCGCGCTCGGTCATCCATTTTTCGACGCCGCTCACCAGGGTGGCGACATGGGCCGGCCCCCGGCGCAGCAGGCTGCTCGCGATCATGACGCAGTCGGCGCCGGCCAGCAGCAGCTTCAGCACGTCGTCCGGGGTATGCGCTCCGCCAGTGGCGGCCAGGCTCGTCCGGACGCGACCTCGCAGGATGGCGATCCAGCGCAGCGCCAGGCGCAGTTCGTCGGAGCTGGACAGGACGAGATGCGGCGCCACCTCGAGTTCGTCGAGCAGGATGTCGGGTTGCAGGAAGCGGTTGAACAGCACCAGGCCGGACGCGCCGGCGCCCGCGAGCCGTGCCGCCATATTGGCCATGGCGCTGAAATAGGGCGACACCTTCACCGCCACCGGTATCGAAACCATGCTGTGTACCGAGGCCACCAGATCGATGTAGCGCTTCTCTATGCCCGCGCTGGTGTCTTCGGGGTCGGTGGCGAGGAAATAGATGTTCAGTTCGATCGCGTCGGCGCCGGCCTGCTCGAACTGCCTGGCGATGTGCGTCCAGCCGCCCGGCGTAAAACCGTTGAGGCTGGGTATCACCGGCACCGAGA
Source organism: Burkholderiales bacterium (assembly GCA_017880745.1). GTDB lineage: Bacteria > Pseudomonadota > Gammaproteobacteria > Burkholderiales > SG8-39 > 2-12-FULL-64-23. Next base: position 98 of record JADGRR010000400.1, on the reverse strand, counting down.
GCGCCCGCTTCGCCGCGCCGATCAGCTTCAGATAATTGTCGGGACCGGTATTGTAGTTCTGCATTTCGGGAAAGAAGCCGCGCGCTTCCGGCGACAGC
>JADGRR010000399.1 GCA_017880745.1 Burkholderiales bacterium | reverse complement strand
GAGGTTGCGCTGTTACGCCTAGCGAAATCACCCTGCTGAAAGTAAAAAGGCCGCATGGGCGGCCTTTTCAATTGAACCTAAGTGCGATCACTTCAGCTTGGTCTCTTTGTAGATCACATGCCTGCGCACCTTGGGATCGAACTTCATGATTTCCATCTTGTCCGGCATCGTTCGCTTGTTCTTGGTCGTGGTGTAGAAGTGCCCCGTGCCGGCGGTGGATTCCAGTTTGATCTTCTCGCGCATGACTAAATCTCCCCCTTAGCGCGCAGGTCTTTCAAGACTGCGTCTATGCCATTCTTGTCGATGGTGCGCAGCCCGTTGGCCGAGACGCGCAGGCTGATCCAGCGGTTTTCGCTCTCGACCCAGAAGCGGCGATAGTGCAAATTGGGCAGAAAGCGGCGCTTGGTCCTGTTGTTCGCGTGGGACACGTTGTGCCCAGACATTGGTTTCTTCCCCGTTACTTGGCATACGCGCGCCATGATGGTACTCCGAATTCGGAAAAGGGCGAATTATACGCTACTATCCTGCGGAATTTCAAGCACAAATTCACCCGGCCGCAGAGGTCCGGTGTGTACAGGGCATGCTTCAGATCCCTGTTTCAGAAGCGATTCCTTACTCCAGATTGCGATTCCCCCGGCGCAAGCCGATTGAATTCTGTCATTCCGTTCTCGCGCCCCCCGCGGAAACAGAGCTTAAATCAATCCTCGTTCGGCGAAGGACAGGGCGGAGCTGCCGGCCACGACGAAATGGTCCAGGACTTTGATGTCCACCAAGGCCAATGCCTGCTTGAGCGCCTGCGTCAGCACTTCGTCGGCATGGCTGGGCTCGGCCAGTCCGGAGGGATGGTTGTGCGCGAAAATTACTGCGGCAGCGTTGCGGGCCAGAGCGCATTTGACGACTTCGCGCGGATAGACGCTGGTCTGGGTCAGCGTGCCGCGGAACAGCTCGTCACAGGCGATGACCCGATTTTGGGCGTCCAGCAGTACGGCGAGAAAGACCTCATGGTCGCGGCTGGCCAGCGTGAGGCGCAGAAAGTCGCGTACGGCACCGGGAGAACTGAGGGCGTCGCCCGAGCGCAGCGTCTCGGCAAGCGCGCGGCGGGCCATCTCCAGCACCGCCTGCAACTGAGAAAATTTTGCATCGCCCAGGCCAGGCAGGCCGGCCAGTTCGGCGCGCTTGGCTGCGAACAGGGCGCCGAGGCCGCCGCACCGGACCAGCAAATCGCGCGCCAGATCAACAGCACTCTTGCCGCGTACGCCGGTGCGCAGAAAGATGGCCAGCAACTCGGCGTCGGACAAGCTTGCCGGGCCCCGCTGCAGCAGCTTCTCCCTCGGTCGTTCCAACATTGGCCAGTCGGTGATCGCCATAGACTACCCTCTCAATTGGCGTAGAATCCGTTTTCCTGTTCAACGCGTGGTCGCTGATTTCGATGACCGATATCCAAGGCAAGCGCATCCTGCTCGGGCTGAGCGGCGGGATCGCCGCCTACAAGGCGGCCGAGTTGACCCGATTGCTTACCCAGGCCGGCGCAGAAGTGCGGGTAGTAATGACCGAGGCGGCCTGCCGCTTTATTACCCCGGTAACCATGCAGGCGCTTTCCGGCAATCCAGTGCATACCGACCTGTGGGATGCGCGCGTGTCCAACAACATGGCGCACATCGAACTGTCGCGCGGCTGTGACGCCATCGTCGTCGCGCCGGCCAGCGCCGACTTCCTCGCCAAGCTTGCGCTGGGCCTGTGCGATGACCTGCTCTCCACGCTGTGCCTGGCGCGCGAGTGCAGGCTGCTGGCAGCGCCGGCGATGAATCTGCAGATGTGGGGCAATCCCGCCACGCAACGCAACCTGAAGCAGTTGCGGGCCGATGGCATTGCCATCCTCGGTCCCGCGAGTGGCGACCAGGCTTGCGGCGAAGTGGGCATGGGGCGCATGCTCGAGGCGGAAGAAATCTTCGAGGAGATCGATGCCTGCTTCCAGCCACGGCTGCTCGCCGGCAAGCGCGTGTTGGTCACGGCCGGGCCGACGTTCGAGCCGATCGACACCGTGCGCGGAATTGCCAATACCAGTTCCGGGAAAATGGGCTATGCGGTGGCGCGCGCGGCGCGCGATGCGGGCGCTGCGGTCACTCTGGTGAGCGGACCGACCGCCCTCGCGGCGCCGCGAGGCTTGGAGCGCATTGACGTTTCGAGCGCGCAGCAGATGTATGACGCGGTCATGGCGCGCGTGGCGAAGGCGGACGTGTTCATCGGCGTCGCTGCGGTCGCGGATTACCGGCCCACGGAAGCCAAGGGACACAAGCTGAAGAAGGGAACCGGCGAGATCACGCTGCAGCTCCGTCCCAATCCCGATATCCTCGGCACCGTGGCGACGCGCAGGAACGCGCCGTTCTGCGTCGGCTTCGCCGCCGAGACGGAGAACCTGGAGGCGAATGCCGACGCAAAACGCCGGCGCAAGAAAGTGCCGCTGCTCGCGGCCAATCTCGCCCAGCATGCCTTCGGCGCCGACGACAATCAGCTGATCCTGTTCGACGACCAGGGCAGGCACGAACTGCCTCGCGCGCCCAAGATCGTGCTCGCGCGAGCGCTCATCGCCCACATCGCCAAGCTGTTGCCGAAGAAATAAGAAAGTTGACCGTCAAGGACGTCAGGGAGTCCTTTGTCTTGTTTTTCCTTTGCATCCCTGGCGGTTAATTCAATTCATCCGACATGCACAAACTCGACGTCAAGATTCTCGACCCGCGCATCAAGGACAATCTGCCGCAGTATGCCACTGCCGGCGCGGCCGGCCTGGACCTGCGCGCCTGCATCGACCGGCCGATCGAACTCAAGCCCGGGGCGACCGAGCTCATTCCCAGCGGCATCGCCATCCATCTCACCGACCCGGGGCTCGCAGCCATTGTCTTGCCGCGCTCCGGGCTGGGTCACAAGCATGGCATCGTGCTTGGCAACCTCGTCGGGCTGATCGACTCCGATTACCAGGGTCAGATATTCGTGTCGCTGTGGAATCGCGGCGGCAGCGCGTTCACGCTCAACCCGATGGAGCGTATCGCGCAGCTGCTGGTCGTGCCGGTGCTGCAGGTGCAGCTCAATGTGGTCGATGATTTCTCCGCGAGCGAGCGCGGCGCCGGCGGTTTCGGCAGCACCGGCAAGGGCTAGGGTCCGCACTTACCTGTTGCTGAAATGAACCAGGCCGCATCCGCGGCCTGGTTCATTGCGCTGCGCGAAGGGTCAGCCCAGCGTATCCGCCCAGATGTTTCGCGCCCATACCATGGCGTACATTCCCTCCAGCTCGCTCGCCGCGGTCGACAGTCCGCCCGAACCCGGCACAGTCTTGAACGTCTTGTCCGTGGCGTCATAGACGTGCACCGAGGCGACATGCACGGCATCCTTGTCGCTGACGTAGCTGTAGCAGGTGTTGGTCATCATCGGCGCCTGGTTTACCGGTTGGCCTGTCATGAGGGCAACTACACCCGCTGCGCACACCTTGGCATGCTGGTTGGCCATGGACCCGGACTTGGGCATGAGCGGCGCCGACAGGGCCGCGTCGCCAAGCACGTGAATGTCGGGATTGGCTGTGGATTGCATGGTGAGCCAGTTCACGCCGCACCAGCGGTTGTTTGCAGTGATAACGCCCGCTTTGGCGGCGATACCGGCCGCCTTCTGCGGCGGCAAAACATTGAGCACGTCGCCCTT
>JADGRR010000398.1 GCA_017880745.1 Burkholderiales bacterium | reverse complement strand
CTTGTTCATCACTTCGGCGGCCGTGTAGCCCAGCATGCGCTCGGCGCCGACGTTGAAGATCTGGATGACGCCCTTCGCGTCGGTGGCGATGCTCGAGAAGTTGGCGCTGTTGAAAATCGCGCTCTGCAGAGCCCCCGCCTTGAGCAACGCCTCTTCGGCCTGCTTGCGCGCGGTGTTGTCCGTGCCGATCAGCAGATACCCGATGATGGCGTCCTGCGCGTCGCGCAACGCCGTGACCGACACCACCGCCGGGAAGCGGCTCCCGTCCTTCCGGATATAGGTCAGCTCGTAGATATCCTCGATTCCGCGCGAGGCCTTGAACACCAATGCCTCGAAGCCCGGCGTAATCTTTGTTCCGAGCTCGACGCTCAACGCCTTGGCACGCGCGATCAGTTCCTGCGGATCGGAAATGTCGGCCGGCGTGATCTTGTTCATCACTTCGGCGGCCGTGTAGCCCAGCATCCGCTCCGCGCCGACGTTGAAGATCTGGATGACGCCCTTCGCGTCGGTGGCGATACTCGAGAAGTTGGCGCTGTTGAGAATCGCGTTCTGCAAAGCCCCGGTTTTAAGCAAGGCCTCCTGGCGTCGGACCTCGGTGATGCCCTCCGCCGTGCCGGCGGCGGGGTTGGGAATGGCGGGATCGCGGATTTTGTTGGGCATGGTCGACCTCGGTTAAAGCGCGAATTAGTCTGGCGGGTCGCGCGGCCAAAGGTGCGAGCAGTCCCTCACCTACTTATACGCTAATCCTGCACAAAAGAATGCGTGCTCTTGTTTGCAGGCGCCGGTGGGGTAAAGTGGGACCGTGGATGAACCTTGAGCAGCTATGCTTGACCATAGCGATCCAACCCGCCGCTCGCGCTGCATTATCACACATACGGTGGAGATTTGATGCAAAGCGTAATGCAGCACCAGGGATCAACTGTGACCGGCTATGGGAAGTTCCTCGCGACTACGTACATCGAACAGCAAACGATCGAAGCCGGTTTTTGACCACCGCAGCGTATTCTCGTACGGGCGCGGCCGGCGCGTGGATCAAGGGGCCCGAGGAGGCGGCCCCTAGTCTATTTTTGAAGTCGGTCCTTATGCACGGACCGCGGAAAAACGGCGAGAATTTCCGTTCCACCGCCACGGCTCGACTTGATTTCCAGGCTGCCGCCCACCTGCCTGACTCGCTCCTCCATTCCGATCAGCACGAGGCTCCGGGCGTCCGCGCGGTCGTCACTCCCGGCAGCATTGAATCCCGCCGCGTTGTGGCGCAGGCTCAACTGCAACTCCTCCGCGCTGCTGCGCAAGCTCAGCCACACTTCGGTCGCGTTGGCATGCTGCGCGATATACGCAAGAGCGTCCTGCACAACGCGAAAGCATGCAAGCTCCACGCCGCGGGGCGGCCTGTCTGCCTGCGCTGCATCGAAATGCAATACCCAGCCGGCCGCGTCGGCCTGCTGCTCACAATACGATTGCAGCGCTGCGAATAGTCCGAGGCTATCCAGCTTCGGGGGTGCGCAGATTCCGCGACATGTTGCGGATTCGTTCCAGCATTCCTTTCGCTATGCTCTGCGCGACCAGAAGGCGCTCCTGGGTCTCCTTGCCGCGGCCCTGCGCCTTCAGCAGATCCAGGTATATTTTCAGAGACACGATCTCCTGACCCAGCTGTTCGTGCAACTCGTAGGCGATCTTGTGGCGTTCCTCCTCCTGGCCCGCGGTGATCCGGACGTTCAGCGTTTGCAGACGCGTCAATGCTCCCTCGAGATTTTCCTGTATACCCTTGTGTTCGGCGATGTCGCGCGCCAACTGCTCATCGGTCAGTTGCAGCGCGTGGATTTGACGCGCCAGTTGTTCCTGCGCCGCGGACAAGGCCAGGTGTACCCGCACCCGCGCCAGCACCTCCTCGTGGTGGAATGGCTTGGTTATATAATCCGCGGCGCCAAGCTCGAACGCCTTTAGCTTGTCGGCCGTGGCCGCGAGCGCGCTCAGGAAGATGACCGGAATGTCTCGCGTGAGCGCGTTGTTCTTGAGGCGGCGGCAGACTTCGAAGCCGTCCATACCGGGCATCCTGATGTCCAGCAGGATCAATGCAGGTTGGCAGTCCTGCACGCTGCGCAGCGCCAATTCGCCATTCACGGCCGAGCGCGCGTGATAGCCGGCCTCCCCCAGCATTTCCGCCAACAAATAAAGGTTGGCCGCTGTATCGTCGACGATCAGAATATCTCCGGTTTGAGGCGGATTGATGTTAGCGGTATTCACGAAATTCGCATTCTTTCGATTGCACTGAAACTCGGTCCCATGAGGACAAATAACGTCAACTATGCGCCGGCGGCAACAGGGCGGCGCGCGCTGCGATGCGATAGTCGTTCTTGCCTGCGCTCTTGGCCTGATACAAGGCCAGATCCGCGCTTTTCATCAGCGTCTCCGCCTCCTCGCCATGGGTGGGATAAATACTGACACCGACGCTGGCGGTCATGTTCACGCCGCGGCCTCGAATGCTATAGGGCTGTGACACAGCCTGCATTACTTTCGACATCAGCTTGCCCACATCGTCGGCATGATTTAATTCCCACAACGCGATCACGAATTCGTCGCCACCCAAGCGCGCCACCGTGTCCTCCTGCCGCACCGCGCCTACCAGGCGAGCGGCGACCATGCCGAGCAGCGCGTCGCCCGCATCGTGGCCCAAGGTGTCGTTGATCTGCTTGAGGCCGTCCAAATCCAGATACATCACCGCCATGCTGCCCTTGTTCCTGCGCGCATGGGCGATGGCCGACGAAAGTCTGTCCATCAACAGCCGTCTATTCGGCAACCCGGTCAGCGCGTCATGCAGCGCCAAGGATTCCAGCGCTCGGTTGGAATGTTCGAGTTGCTTGTACAACAACCGAACTTCCAGCATGTTGTGAATGCGCGTCTTGGTTTCCATCAGGTCGAACGGTTTGCTGATGAAGTCTTTCGCGCCTGAGGCCAGCGCCCGCAGCCTGTGGTCCGGTTGGGCCGCGATCACGAGTACCGGAAGGTAGCCATCGGTTTCGATTTTCTTCAGACTTTCCATCACCTGGAATCCATCCATGCCGGGCATCTCGAGATCCAGCACGATCAGCGCGTAGCGGTGCTTTTGGTAAAGCGCGCAAACGGCATGGGGATCAGTCGTCGACGCTATGCAGGCATAGCCGGCATCACGCAGCATTTCCCCAAGCAGAAACACATTGGATTGCCGATCGTCAACGATAAGAATACGGGCATTGAGAATTTCCTGTTCGCTGATCATCGTATTTGTCCGGTTTCATTGGCGTTGACCCATCCCGTTTCAGAAGATGTCAGTGCATCGTCCAGGGCGTTCATGAATTCATCGACCTTGATTGGTTTGGTGAGATAGCGGAAGAATCCCGCCTCTAGTCCCTTCTCGATATCGCGGAGCATTGCATGTGCACTGAGCGCAATGACGGGGATGCGCGCCGTTACCGGATCTTCACGCAGGATTTTCAGCGCCTGGATACCGCTGATGCCAGGCAGATTGATGTCCATCACGATCACATCCGGGAGATGGGCGCGCGCAAGCGCTATGCCGAGAGCGCCATCGCCCGCGCTCAGCAAGCGCACATGTGGGTGATCCTCGATTATTTGCTCGACCAGCATCAGGTTGGCCGGATTGTCTTCCACATAGAGCAGGGTGCGCGCCGCCGCGTTTTCCCGAGCTTGCGCCGCACGCTCTGCGG
>JADGRR010000397.1 GCA_017880745.1 Burkholderiales bacterium | reverse complement strand
CTTCTTCAGCTTGGCAATCTCGGCCTGGATTTCCGGATCGTACAACGCATTGATGAACTTGTAGGCCAGTTCGGCCTTCTTCGAGCCCTTCATGATAGCCACAGTGTCGATGCCGAGAACGGCACCCTCTTTCGGAATCGCCAGCGTAATAGGGACACCCTGCCCGATCATGTAATAGGCGTTCATCGAAAGCACGATTTGGACCGGCGTTTCGCCGCTGGCGAGCAGCTGCTGGCTGTTGGCATCGTTGGTATAGAAGGCCTTGAAGTTGGGTTTCAGCGCCCTGAGCTTGTCCTGCCCCTTTTCCCAATGCGCAGCGTCGCTGCCCGACAGCATGGCGGAGACGGCGATGATGTGGCTTGGATCGAAGTCCGGCCCCGCGATCTTGCCCTTCAATTCCGGTTTCCACAGATCGCCCCAGCTCTCAAACTTCATGCCGCCCACGAGGTCGGCGCGATAGCCGATGGTGTAGACATAGGCCCAGGCCCCGAGATGAAACGGACTTATCCGCGCTTCATCGGCCAGGTTCTTGGCGTTCGGAATTTTTGCAACATCGAGCTGCTCGAACAACCCGTCATTGGCATAGAGCCAGCCGACATGCGACGTGGTGAAGGTAATGTCACTTTCGGGATTACCCTTGGCGAGCTTCTCCTTGTTGAGCCGATCGATGGTGCCGCCGGTGACGAATTCGACCGGCACGCCGGTCTCCTTGGTGAATTTCCTGGCGACGGTTTCAGCGACAAGGTCGCGCCAGCTGCCGCCCCAGATGCTGATGACAAGTTTGTCTTGCGCTTGCGCGGGTACGGCAATGGCAAGGGCAAAGAGTGCGAGCAAGAAACGTTTCATGTGCAATTCCTCTGTTCGCAGCTTGCACCAGATAGTGCGTGCTGCACTCCGCCAGTACATTATTCTGCACCAACCGACCCGGCTCGACAATAGGGCTTATCTTGCCTACATTAGAACCATTGCGGCGGCGACGCGACGCGTCCAAGGGAGATCATTGATGGCAAAGCCGGCTGCGCAGCCTCCGGAAGCCCACCGACCTTCGGCCATCCTCGATACCCTCAAACGACTGGGTTTCGGCGCTGCAATTGCCGTGCCTGACGGCTGGCTCGGCGAGATTCTGGTGCGCATCGAGCAGGAGCCGACCATCCGGCTGGTGCGCGCGACCCATGAGGAAGAAGCGCTGGCCGTCGCCTGCGGCACCCGGCTTGGCGGGTTGCGCACCGCGATGTTCGTCCAGAATGCAGGGGTGCTCAGCATGGGGGCCGGCATGGTCTCGCTCGCCCAGCGCTACCAGTTTCCGCTTCTCATGCTGGTGTCCTATCGCGGCACCGTGGAGGATCCGGTATTCTATCACGCGCCGAAAGGGCGGGTGACCGAGCCGGTGTTCAAGGGGTTCGGCCTTGCCTATGCCCGCACCGACCGCAATCGCCCGATCGGTGTGCAGGTGGAAGAAGCGGCAACCTTCGCCGAGGAAGCATCTTGCCCATTCGCCCTGTTGCTGTCGCGGGAGGACGTCCAATGGTGAACGCCGCTCGGCCCAGCAGGGCCGACTACTACAAGGTGCTCGCGGACACGCTGCCGGCCAATGCGCTTGTCGTCACGTCGCTCGGCAATGCGTCCTACCTGTGGGCCGCCATGCATCACGCACCGGAAAACTTCTACATTGAGGATGCGATGGGCCTCGCGCTGCCCTTGGCGCTCGGGCTCGCCATCGCGCAGCCGGCACGACCGGTCGTCGTGGTCGAGGGCGACGGCGCGGTGCTGATGCATTTGGGTGCGCTGGTTACCGTCGGTGCCGTGGCACCTGATAACCTCACCGTGCTGCTGATTCAGAATGGCGTCCATGCCGCTTCGGGCGGCCAGGCCTTGACCAATGCGGCGCTCGATCTCGCCGAGCTTGCCCGCTCCACCGGTATCGCGCGAGCGACAAACGTGGCGACGCCGCAGGCATTTGCCTCGGCGATTGGCTCCGCCCCGGCCGGCCACGGCGCCCAGGTGCTCGTGCTGTCGACCGAGCCCGACGTCGAGGTGGTACGCCCCCCGATCGCGCTCGATCCGGTGCTGACCAAGCACCGCTTCATGGCCGCGATTGGTGCGCCGCGCTACATCCCGACCATGTTTGGCGGCGGACGGCTCGAATCCGAATAGCGACGATCCGCCCTGTCAAAACCGAAAGCAGGTGACAGAAAAGGTCGATCTCGATGCGGCTAAATTCGCATCCATCGTGGTCTACCCTCGCCCAATGCAGGGTGTGTGTACCGAAAACCTAAACTCGGGCGTAGTGGTGAAGGAGCCCGCCAAAGATGGCGCGTGGATTAATGACACCGGTCCGCTGAACCGGGCGAAAGATCGGCGCATCCTTGTCCAATGATCGGTGAGTTCTGATCCTGTTATAGTAGCAAGCATACGATCGCAGAATCCGGCGCAGGTGCACCTGCGAGCGATATGGCATCGACGACGCTCGCACGCACGCAACCGCAGCGCGCGATGGACCGCGATCCCGGCCATGCGCTTGCGACCGCCCTCGCCGCCTGAGCGCATGTCCAGCGTGTCGTCCGCGAAGAACTGCCGCGTGCTTTACGGTTGGCGCGATCTCCCTCAATAGTTCCAGCCACTTTCCACACAGATTGTATTCAAACATCACGAAGCCGGTGGTGTTGCCGCCCGGCCGTGACAGACGTTCGACAATACCGGCGCCTACAGGGTCGGGCGCTACGGCAAAGACAATAGGAATGGTGCGAGTGGCTTTCAGCATCGCCTCTGCGCCTGTGCCGCCACCGGCCAGAATGACGTCCGGGGCAAGTGCCACTAATTCTTCGGCATATTTGCTTAGCTCGACACTATTGCCGCCACTCCAGCGCGCCACGATCTGAACGTTGCGTCCATCCATCCAACCCAACCGCTCAAACGCCTGCAAAAATGCCGTGTAGCGTGCCTGAGCACTCGGCGTGTCTTTTGCGATTGGCTCCAGAACAACGACGCGCCGCAGGCGTTCACGTTGCTGCGCACGCGCAACAAACGGCCATGCCGCTGCACCACCGACAAGGCCGATAAATTCGCGTCGTCGCATTCCAGCCCCCGAGGGTCAGAGAGCGGCAGTGTAACTGTTCAAGATCAACATGTGAAAGGCGTCCGGGGAACGATCCGACGGAATATATTTGGGAGGGAGCCAATGTCGCTTGTGGGTCAAAAGGCGACTTCGCGTCGCCCGCGCCGGGCATGGTTGCTGCACGACAAGGGCACGTCTTCGTCCTGGAACAGCATGTCGAGGGTGATACTTGGATGGCATACGATGCCAACTCCGGCGGTCACGCTACGCGGATACGCGCGCGCTCGCTTCGTGGCTATACCGTCGTGAATCCGCACGCAGCGTGACCACCGGGACCGTAAGGAATAGACGACGCTTGCGACAGCACCGGCGAGCGGACCGGGTAGTCGCGGTCCGCTGCGGTTGCGCCGCCGCGAACAGTGATGAACTCGCGCCGTCTCATGGCATTGCCATTGGGCGCCGTACCCGTTCAAACTAGCACACTAAAAAGGGCCGGTGTGAGTTCTGACGCAGTCGTGGAGCGGTCCGATCGATTTCCGCCTCGGGTCAAAAACGGCCTCGTTGCCTAGCTGCAGGACGTCTGCTCTGCCCCCAACAACGGACATACGGCCACTATTTCGGCACGTCCGAAAAGTGCCACTAGCTGACATTGATCGC
>JADGRR010000396.1 GCA_017880745.1 Burkholderiales bacterium | reverse complement strand
CATGGCCTGCGGCGCACGCAGATTTGCACCAGAATTGTTTCTTTGACACTCCGTAAAACGCAAAAAAGGGACGTAACGATGCGAAAAATACTGCTCCTATGGCTGCTGCTGCTCCCGCTGGGGGCTGTTGCGCAGTCGCGCGATTTGCCGGATTTCACCGAGTTGGTGGAAAAACAGGGGCCGGCAGTGGTCAATATAAGCACGTCGCAGACCGTGCGCGAGCGCGCGAATATGCCGCAAATACCCAATCTGGATGAGGACGACCCGTTCTATGAGTTCTTCCGCCGCTTCATGCCGCAGAATCCCGACCATTCACCGCGCGAATTTTCTACGCGCTCACTGGGTTCGGGCTTTATCATCAGCGCCGACGGCTATATCCTTACCAACGCTCACGTAGTCGATGGAGCAGACGAGACCACGGTACGTCTAACCGACAAACGCGAATTCAAGGCCAAGGTCATCGGCGCCGACAAGCGCACCGACGTCGCGCTGATCAAGATCGAGGCGGCCGGGCTGCCGATGGTCAAGCTGGGCGATCCGAACAAACTCAAGGTGGGCGAATGGGTGCTGGCGATCGGTTCGCCGTTCGGTTTCGACAACACCGTGACCGCCGGCATTGTGAGCGGCAAAGGCCGCTCGCTGCCGCAGGAAAACCTGGTGCCGTTCATCCAGACCGACGCCGCGGTGAACCCGGGCAACTCCGGCGGCCCGCTGTTCAACCTGCGCGGCGAGGTAGTCGGCATCAACTCGCAGATCTACAGCCGCACCGGCGGCTACATGGGGCTGTCGTTCGCCATCCCTATCGACCTCGCGCTGGACGTGCAGAACCAGTTGCGCAGCACCGGGCGCGTAAGCCGCGGCCGCATCGGCGTGGTGATCCAGGAAGTAACCAAGGAGCTGGCCGACTCCTTCGGCCTGGCCAAGCCGGAGGGCGCCCTGGTCAACGCCGTGGAGAAGGGCGGCCCGGCGGACAAGGCCGGGGTGGAGGTAAGCGACATCATCATCAAGTTCGACGGCAAGAGCGTCAACAACTCGAGCGATTTGCCGCGCATCGTCGGTGCCACCCGGCCGGGCAGCAAAGTGGGCCTGCAGGTATGGCGCAGGGGTGCGGCCAAGGATCTGACAGTGACCGTGGCCGAGATTCCGGCGGAGAAAATCGCCAGTCGTGAAACCAAGGGCGCCAAGCCCGCAGAAACGGCCGCCAACCGCCTGGGTTTGGTGCTGTCCGAATTGTCCGATGAGCAGCGCAAGGAACTGAAGATCGCGAGCGGCATAGTGGTGGATGAAGTGCGCGGCCAACCGCGCGGCGATCTGCGCAAGGGCGACATCATCCTCGCGCTGATCCACAAGGGCAACAATACGGAGGCCAAGAGCGTGGCGCAGTTCAACAAGGCGCTAAACGCCATAGACAAAGCCGCCACAATCACTTTGCACGTGCGCCGCGGCGAGAACCAGAGTTTCATCACCATCAAGGGCCTGAACGGCAAGTAAGCCGACCGTGCGCCCGCCGGACACGGACGGAGTAACGCTGCGGCTCACGCTCTATGGCCGCAGCTACTGCCACCTGTGCGATGAGATGCTCGCTGCCCTGGGCCCGCTGCGCGGCGAATTCGGGTTCGCCGTCGATGTCGTCGATGTCGACAGCGATGCGGCTCTGGAGCAGCGTTTCGGCGCCTTGGTGCCGGTGCTGATGCACGCTGGCACCGAGTTGTGCCATTATCATCTGGATGCCGGGAAAATTCGTGCTTATCTGGTCAAAATCCGTTAAAATACCGAACGTTATTCTTCAAAGGGTGCCGCGCAGGCACCCTTTTTCATGATGCAGCACATCCGTAATTTTTCTATCATTGCCCACATAGACCACGGCAAGTCGACGCTCGCCGACCGCTTCATTCAACTCTGCGGCGGACTGTCGGAGCGCGAGATGGAGGAGCAGGTTCTCGATTCCATGGACCTGGAGCGGGAACGCGGCATCACCATCAAGGCGCAAACTGCGGCGCTGCAGTACAAGGCGCGCGACGGCAACATCTATAACCTCAACCTGATCGACACTCCGGGTCACGTCGACTTTTCTTACGAGGTATCGCGCTCCCTCGCCGCCTGCGAGGGAGCGGTGCTGGTCGTCGACGCTTCGCAGGGCGTGGAAGCGCAGACCGTGGCAAATTGCTATACCGCGATCGAGCAGGGCGTAGAGGTGGTGCCGGTGCTGAACAAGATCGATCTGCCTTCGGCCGACCCGGAGGGGGCAATACGCGAGATCGAGGACGTGATCGGCATTGACGCCAAGGATGCGCTGCGCGTCAGCGCCAAGACCGGGGAGGGCGTGCAGGACATTCTCGAGGCGGTCATCGCGCGCATCCCGCCGCCCAAGGGGGACCCGGAGGCGCCGCTCAAGGCGCTCATCATCGATTCCTGGTTCGACAACTATGTCGGCGTGGTGATGCTGGTGCGGATGATCGACGGGACGCTGCGCCCCAAGGACAAGATCCTCCTCATGTCCTCCGGCACCGCGCACTTGTGCGAGCAGGTCGGCGTGTTCACCCCGAAGTCGCAGTCGCGCCAGCGGCTGGCCGCGGGCGAGGTGGGTTTCATCATCTCCGGCATCAAGGAACTGCAGGCAGCAAAGGTGGGCGACACCGTCACCCTGTCCGAGCGTCCGGCGGCAGTGGCGCTGCCCGGATTCAAGGTGATCAAGCCGCAGGTATTTGCCGGTCTGTACCCGGTCGAAGCCAATCATTACGACGGGCTGCGCGACGCGCTGACCAAGCTGAAATTGAACGATGCCTCGCTGCAGTACGAACCGGAGGTATCGCAGGCGCTCGGATTCGGCTTTCGCTGCGGCTTCCTCGGCCTTCTGCACATGGACATCGTGCAAGAGCGCCTGGAGCGCGAGTACGACATGAACCTGATCACCACGGCGCCGACGGTGGTGTACGAGGTGCTGCTCGGCGACGGCACGGTGCAGCGGGTGGAGAATCCGGCCAAGATGCCCGACCCGTCGAAGATCGAGGAAATACGCGAGCCCATCATCACCACCACCATTTTCGTGCCGCAGGAACACGTCGGTTCCATCATGACCTTGTGCACGCAGAAGCGCGGGGTGCAGAAGAACATGCATTACACCGGCCGGCACGTGATGCTGACCTACGAGATGCCGCTTTCCGAAGTGGTGATGGATTTCTTCGACAAGCTGAAGTCGGCAAGCCGCGGCTACGCCTCGCTCGACTACGAGTTCAAGGAATATCGCGCCTCCGACGTGGTGAAGCTCGACATTCTCATCAACGGCGAACGCGTCGACGCACTGTCGCTGATGGTGCATCGCGACAGCAGCCGGCATCGCGGCCGCGAGCTGGTATCGCGCATGCGTACGCTGATCCCGCGGCAGATGTTCGACGTGGCCGTGCAGGCGGCGATCGGCGCCAACATCATCGCCCGCGAGACGGTCAAGGCGCTGCGCAAGAACGTGCTCGCCAAGTGCTACGGCGGAGACATCACGCGCAAAAAGAAATTGCTTGAGAAGCAGAAAGCCGGCAAGAAGCGCATGAAGCAGGTCGGCAACGTGGAAATCCCGCAGGAGGCCTTCCTCGCCATCCTGCAGGTAGATTGAGGGGCATAGATGAATTTCGCACTGCTGTTGTTCAGCCTGCTGGTCGTCACCGGCGCCGTGTCGGCTCTGGACGCGATCTATTTCCGTAAGCGCCGCGCCGCCGGGGCG
>JADGRR010000395.1 GCA_017880745.1 Burkholderiales bacterium | reverse complement strand
CAGGACACGTTCGACCCAAGGGCTCACCTCGGGAAACGATTGTCCGACACAGGAGGGTGGATGCAACAGATCCAAGCGGCAATTGGAAGCAGTCTGCTGGCTGTCGACGGCGTGTCGGTGCACTTCGGTGGCATCGTCGCGCTCGACGGTGTCTCGTTCGACATCGCCCCGGGCCAGATCGCCGGTTTGATCGGACCCAACGGCGCCGGCAAGACCACGCTGTTCAACTGCCTTTCCCGGCTCTACCGGTGCCAGAGCGGGCAGATTGCCTTCGATGGCCGGCCCCTGCTATCCATCCCCCGGCACCGCATCGCCGCAGCCGGCATCGGCCGCACCTTCCAGAACCTGGCGCTCTTCCGCACCATGACCGTCCAGGACAATGTGATGCTGGGACGCCACTGCCGCACCAGGAGCGGTTTCCTTTCCAATGCGCTGCGCCTGCCGCGTGTGGCGCGCGAGGAGCGGGCCTCGGCCGATAAGGCACGCGAGTTGGTCGCGTTCCTCGGCCTGGAGGCGGCGGCCGACAAGCGCGTGTCCGACCTTTCCTTCGGCACGCAAAAACGCGTCGAGCTGGCACGCGCCCTGGCGAGCGAGCCCAAGCTGCTATTGCTGGATGAACCGGCGAGCGGCCTCAATCACGAGGAAGTGGACGCGCTCGGCAAACTGATCCGCGACATCCGCGACCGGCTCCGCGTCACCGTGCTTCTGGTGGAGCACCACATGAGCCTGGTGATGAGCGTTTCCGACAAGGTCGTGGCGCTCAACTTCGGGCGCAAGATCGCCGAGGGCACGCCGGCTGAGGTACAGCAGCACCCCGAGGTGGTGCAGGCCTATCTGGGGACCAGCGCCTGATGGCAGCGCTGCTGGAAGTATCGAACCTGCACGCGGCCTACGGGCCGACACGGGTGCTGCACGGCATCGACTTTTCGCTCGAAGAGGGCTCGATCACGGCCCTGCTCGGCGCTAACGGCGCAGGCAAGACGACCACGCTGCGCGCGCTGTGCGCCATGGTGCAGACCTCGGGCGAGATTAGCTTCGGCGGTGCGCGCATCGAGGCCAAGGCGACCGAGGACATCGTGCGCCTGGGCATCGCCCATGTCCCGGACGGCCGCGGCACTTTCGTCAACCTCTCTACCGAAGAAAACCTGCGCCTGGGCGCTTATGTGCGCAAGGACAAGCGCGCGGTGGAGCAGGATTTCGAGCGCATCTACGCGTATTTTCCGCGCCTGAAGGAGCGCCGGCATCAGCAGGCCGGCACGCTCTCGGGCGGCGAGCAGCAAATGCTGGCGGTATCGCGCGCATTGATGCTGCGGCCGCGCCTCCTGCTGCTGGACGAACCGTCTTTCGGTCTGGCGCCGCTGATCGTGCGCGAGATATTCGACATCATGCGCGCGATCAACCAGAGCGAGAAGGTCAGCATCCTGCTGGTGGAGCAGAACGCGGCGATGGCGCTCGATCTGGCGGACCACGCCTACCTGATCGAAACCGGCCGCGTGGTGCTCTCCGGCAGCGCGGACGAAATCAAGCAGAACGACGCCGTGCGTCGCTCGTATCTGGGTTATTAGTTCAGACAGCAAGCGCACAAGGACATTCGATGGATGCCTTCCTCAACCAGGTATTCGCCGGACTCGCCACCGGCGGCATCTACGCCAGCGTCGCGCTGGCGCTGGTGATGATCTACCAGGCGACGCACCTGGTGAATTTTGCCCAGGGCGAGCTCGCGATGTTCTCGACCTACATTGCCTGGACCCTGATCGATGCCGGCATGCCTTACTGGGCTGCGTTCTTCCTTACAGTGGTGATCGCCTTTGTCCTTGGCGTATTGATAGAGCGAATCATCGTGCGCCCGGTGGAACGGGCGCCGGTGCTCTCCGTGGTGGTCGTGTTCATCGGCCTGCTGGTGATATTCAACAGCCTCGCCGGCTGGATCTACAGCTACACGATCAAGGTGTTTCCGAGTCCGTTTCCGAAAGAACCGGTACATATTGGCAGCCATTTCTTTTCCGCGCACCAGATCGGCGCCGTCGGCGTCACCCTGGTGGTGCTGGGACTGTTGTACGCGTTTTTCCGCTATACGCCGCTGGGCTTGGCGATGCGCGCGGCGGCGCAGAACCCCGATTCGAGCCGCCTCGTAGGCATCCGCGTCGGCTGGATGCTGGCCCTGGGTTGGGGCCTCGCGTCTGCTATCGGCGCAGTCGCGGGCATGATGGTCGCGCCCGTGGTCTACCTCGATCCGAATATGATGGCCGGCATCCTGCTGTATGCGTTCGCCGCGGCGCTGGTCGGTGGCGTCGACAGCCCTGGCGGCGCGGTGCTCGGCGGGTTTCTCGTCGGCGTGCTGGAGAACCTGCTTGGCGCTTACGTGATCGGCAACGAGCTCAAGCTCGCGTTCGCGCTGGTGCTGATCGTCGGCGTGCTGGTGGTCCGGCCCTCGGGCCTGTTTGGCAAAGTTCACGTAACCAGGGTATGAGCGCATGATGCCTGCATCGCCCGCGACCGCTGCCCCGACCGCATCGAGCAAGTCTCGGATAATCGGCCTTGCCGCGCTGCTGCTCGCCGTGTGCGCACTGCCGTTCATGGTGAGCAATTACCACACGTTCCAGTTGACGCTGGTGCTGGTCTACGCGATCGCGCTTTTGGGGCTAAATATTCTAACCGGCTACAACGGCCAGATTTCGCTCGGCCACGGTGCGTTCTACGCCATCGGCGCTTATGTCGCGGCGATCCTGATGGACAAGTTCGGCGTGCCCTATTGGCTTACCGTGCCGGTGGCCGGGGTCGTGTGCCTCGCGACCGGCTTTCTGTTCGGCCTGCCCGCGTTGCGGCTCGAAGGCTTGTATCTCGCCCTGGCTACCTTCGCCCTTGGCGTGTCGATGCCGCAACTGCTCAAGGACAAGCATCTGGAGCAATGGACCGGCGGCGTGCAGGGCATCGTGATCATCAAGCCCGACCCGCCCTTTGGGTTGCCGATCAACCCAGACCAGTGGCTGTACTACTTTACGCTGGCCATCCTGCTGCTCATGTTCCTGCTCGGGTGGAATCTGCTGCGCGGCCGCGTCGGGCGCTCGCTCATCGCTATCCGCGACCAGCCGGTCGCGGCGGAGGCTATGGGAGTCAATAGCGCGCTGTACAAGTCTCTCGCCTTTGGCGTGAGCGCCATGTATACCGGCGTCGCCGGCGCGCTCGGAGCGATCGCGGTGCAGTTCGTCGCGCCCGACAGTTTCGGTATCTTCCTGTCGATCACTTTCCTCGTCGGCATCGTCATCGGCGGCCTGGCGTCTATCCCGGGTGCCATCTATGGCGCGATATTCATCCAGTTCGTGCCCAATATCGCCGATGAAATTTCCAAGGCGGCGCCGTGGGCGATCTACGGCGTGTTCATGATCGGGTTCATGTATGTGATGCCGGTCGGCGTCGCAGGTGCCATTCGCATCGGCTGGGCGCGCTTCAGGCGCAAGGCGGGTGGTAGCGGGCATCATCCAGGGTGAATTCACCCGGGCTATAAAAAGACGGTTTCGGCACGCCCGAACCAGTCTTTGAATCAGAGGGGCGTGAGGGGACGTGTCTCCTCATTTTGTCAATCACGCAAAGGAGGTCAGCATGGCAACCAGGCAATTGTTAGTTTCAGCTAGCGTAATAGCCGGGCTTGCGCTTGGCACATCGGCGGCATGGGCGCAGAAGAAGTACGATGCCGGTGCCACCGACACCGAGATCAAGATCGGCAACACCATGCCAT
>JADGRR010000038.1 GCA_017880745.1 Burkholderiales bacterium | reverse complement strand
ACCGGTGACGATCGCCTTGACCCCGGAGATGACGATGCCGCCTTTGCGCCGCTCGACGATGCGCACATGGCTGTCCGGAATTTCCTGCTGGTGCGGGCGCTTGGAGCGGTCGCCCTTGCCGTCGGTCATGGCCACGGCGCAGCTCAAGTCGCGCTCCTGCGCGTCATGCATGTACGCGACGAAGCGCTGCTGATAGTCGCTGCCGCAGTCCGCGTCGGTGCGGTGCGTGGACTGATACAGCGCACTGAAGGCGTCGCCGGTGAGATAGCGCTGGGCGCAGCCGGTCTCCTGACACACCAGCCGCACCGCTTCCAGTTTGTTCAGCAGATCGCCGCTGCTGCGTGCGACGTGGATCAACCGGTTCACCTCGCGCCCCGAGGTGTGCTGCCGTGCCCGCATCAGCGGCGCCAGCTCCGGCTTGAGCGCGTAATCGTAGGTAAGCCCGACGGCGTTCACGCCGGGGGCAAGATCGGCGTCGCCCGCGACCGACTTCACCTTGCGCCCGTTCACATACACGCTGGGATTGTAGGCTCTCAGCGACTCGCGGTAATCCTTGCCGGACATGAACATGATGCCTCCTAAAGCGGGTCTGGAATCGCGGCGATATCTTCTGGTTCAGACGATCGCAAGTTTGATCTGCGTCAATCGGCTCCACAGTCGAGCGTCTAAGCTGGAATTCGACAACCCTGGAAAAGCGCCGGCCATGTCCAACAAGGAGTTCTCCGAATTCTGCGCGCTGCTGCAAGCGCAACGCAAGCAGTTGCTGGACGAGGTGCGTGAAAGAATCGCCGCCTCGGGCGAAGGCCTCGGTTTCGTCAACCAGTCGAAAACCACCGATGACGATGGTGCCGCTGATGCGGCCGCTGAAATGGACGTCGCGATGGTGATCCGCGAGAGCCAGGAACTGCAGGACATCGAGGCTGCGCTTGCGCGCATCGGCGACGGCAGTTACGGTAGCTGCATCGACTGCGGCAGGGAGATCGGCCGGGCTCGGCTGCAAGCCTCGCCGACGGCCAGACGCTGCCTGCCGTGCCAGGAAGAAGACGAGCGCTTGCGCGCCCGGGCGCACTCGGCCAGGCTATAGGCGATAATCCTGGTGCTGTCCCGATTCGAACACTATTGGTCCGGAGGCAATATGTACAAACACATTCTGGTACCCACCGACGGATCGGCGCTTTCCGACAAGGCCGTAGCGGCTGCAATCACCCTCGCGCAACTGCTGGGCGCGCGCATCACCGCCTTCCACGCGATCGAGCCCTATCCGTTGCAGGGCGCCTACGCGGCCGAAGCCAGCGGGGTAGCGGAATTGCAGCCGGAGCTTTTCGCCGAACGCAGCGAGGAATATGCCAAACGCGTGCTCGACGCGGTCGCGAGCGCCGCAGCCGCGGCGAAGGTCCAATGCGCGACCGAATACACCACCGGCCGCTCCCCTTCCCAGATGATTGTAGAGAAGGCGCGGAACGAAGGCTGCGATCTTATCGTCATGGCCTCGCACGGGCGGCGCGGGCTGGAAGGTTTTCTGCTCGGAAGCGAAACCCAGAAAGTCCTGACCCATTCCTCGATTCCGGTGCTGGTATACCGCTAGAATTCTATCAAGAGAAAAGGCGGGCTTTCGCCCGCCTTTTTTTTGCGCCGATTGTCGCAGGCGCCTATTTCCTGCCTGACCTCGGATCGCCGGCATAACCCAGCGCCTTCCACTCCATCCTGCCGTCCTTGCCGCGCCCGGCCGCGAGAACATCCAACTCGCCCTGACTGAGCTCGCAGCCAGGCTACTGCCTGACGCGTAGTGCAATTACATTCTCCGATGCGATCAATCGCAATTTGCGATAACGCTCGCATCTGCTTCTATCTTCGATCTTTTGCGCGCGTCTGTGGCTGAGCGTATATGCGTCTATGCGCATATATTGACTTTTCTCAACACGTCGCCGCTTCATTGCGCCCAAGATTACTCACGCTACTTTGAACGGCTGACCACAACGGCCTTCAAAGCCGATTCTTCACAAAAGGAAAGGCTGACAATGCGCACCGGAATATTCATGGCCGCCGTACTGGCTTCCATGCTCCTCGTCTCTGCGGCGCATGCCGCGTCCGATCCGGACTCGGCAAAGTTGTCGAAGTCCACCTCCGATCACACCAAATTCAAGGCGCTGCAGCAGGAGTTCAACTCCGGGCCGGAAGTCACCAAGGCCTGCCTCAGCTGCCACACCGAGGCGTCCAAGCAGCTTCACAAAACTGAGCACTGGAAGTGGGAATACAGGAGTCCGGAGGGCCAACTCCTGGGCAAGAAGAATGTCATCAACAACTTCTGTACCTCAATAAGGACCAATGAGGCGGCCTGCAATATCTGCCACATCGGTTACGGCTGGAAAGACGACACATTCGACTTCACCTCGGAAGTCAATGTCGACTGCCTGGTCTGTCACGACACCACCGGCAACTACAAGAAGCCCGCGGGTCTGGCCGGAAATGTCGTCACCAAGGCAATGGAGTTCCCACCCGGCTCGGGCAACATCATCAAACCGATCGATCTGAAGAAAATCGCGCAGGCGGTCGGCAAGACCAGCCGCGACACCTGCGGCGCCTGCCATTTCTATGGCGGCGGCGGCGACGGGGTCAAGCACGGCGACATGGACAGTTCGCTCGCCTCCCCCGACCAGGCGCTCGATGTGCATATGGACGCGCTCGGCCTCAACTTCGCCTGCGCCACCTGCCACATGACCGAAGGCCATCAGGTGCCCGGCAGCCGTTACGCGCCCACTGCGCAGGACAAGGGCGACGCGCACGTGCGCGGCAAGGAGTACACCAGCAACCCGACCACCTGCCAGGCCTGCCACGGCCAGGCGCCACACAAGAAAATCGCCAAGCTCAACGACCACACCGACAAAGTGGCCTGCCAGGCCTGCCATATTCCCAAGTTCGCGCGCGGCGGCGTCGCCACCAAAATGTCCTGGGACTGGTCCACGGGGGGAAAAATGGGGCCCGATGGCAAGCCGCTGATCAAGAAGGACGCCAAGGGTCACGTCATCTATACCGCCGCAAAAGGCGACTTCATCCTGGGCGAGAACGTCGTGCCCGACTACCAGTGGTTCAACGGCAAGGTTGGATACACTTTGTTCAGCGACAAGGTCGAGAAGAGCGACCAACCCACCCGGATCAACCACTTCGAAGGCAGCGCCGGTGACGGCAAGTCGCTGATCTGGCCGGTGAAGATCATGCGCGGCAAGCAGGCCTTTGACCCGGTCAACAAGAGGCTGGCCGTGGTGCACACTGCGGGCAACGACGACACCGGCTACTGGACCAACTTTAATTGGGAGAAAGCCGTCGCCGTCGGCATGGCCTCGATTGGCGCGCCGTTCTCAGGCAAGGTCGATTTCGTCACCACCGAAAGCACCTGGCCCATCACCCATATGGTGGCGCCGGCCAAGGACGCGCTGCGTTGCCACGACTGCCATGCATCGAATGGTCGCCTGGAAAAAGTACCCGGCATCTACATTCCCGGCCGCGCGAGCGACCATGCAGGCTGGCTCGACACCGCCGGTTGGGCATTGGCGGCCCTGACGCTGCTCGGCGTGCTCGGCCACGGCCTGGGGCGCGTCATCGTATCCAAGCGCAACAAGTAAAAGGAAACCGATCATGGCACGCATCTATATCTTCAAGCGCTTCGAGCGCTTCTGGCACTGGGCTCAGGCCGCACTCATTATATTCATGTTGCTGACTGGCTTCGAGATCCACGGCACCTACGCCCTGTTCGGCTGGGAAAAGGCGGCGAACCTGCACACCACGGCGGCGTGGACTCTGATCGGCCTGTGGCTGTTCGCGATTTTCTGGCACTTCACCACCGGCGAGTGGAAGCAATACATCCCGACGACCAGAAATATCATCGCCGTAATGAAGTATTACTCGGTCGGAATTTTCACCGATGCGCCGCACCCCTTCCGCGCTACCCAGTTGAGCAAGCACAACCCCCTGCAGCGCCTCGCCTATCTCGTGGTCAAGTTGTTCATCAACCCCCTGATCTGGGTGAGCGGTTTGCTCTACCTGTACTACAACGATCTCACCGCATCGAAAATCGCCGGTGTCGCCGGCCTCAAACTCGGTTCGATCGCACTGGTGCATACCGCCGCGGCTTTCATGATGCTGGCTTTCCTGATCGGCCACCTCTACCTCTCCACCACGGGCCATACGCCGCTCGCCCACATCAAGGCGATGATCAGCGGCTGGGAGGACCAGGACGAACCGGCGCGGGAACTGACCGGGAACGGCGCCGGCGCCCCGGCGGCGAGAGCGAGCTAACTGCGGCGATCGGGAAACTACAAATCGCCGGAGCACAACACCGAACGGTAACGATTCAAGCACAAGGAGCAAGATCATGACCAAGAAACTATCGTCTCTCAACGTCCTGTCGCTATGCCTGCTTGCCTGCAGCCTGGTCGCGAGCGCCGCCCATGCCGCCGACGGCGACTGGAAGCGCGGCCGCGTGTATTACCAGAAGGTGTGTACCGAGTGCCACACGGCAAAGGCCGGCGGTCCGATCGCGCCCAACACCAGGACCATGGCGGACTGGACCAAGTATTTGAATACGGACAAGCACGCGAAGGGCAAGGAGCCCCTGAAGATGTATGTGAGCAGGGAATATCGCGCCAACATCAAGGCAACCAACAAGGCCGCGGAGAAATATGCCGACGTACCGGACGAGCAGCTATTCAACGACGTCAAGACCTTCATGCTCAAGGGTGCAAAAGACGGCGACTCGCCGGCCAGTTGCCTCTAACCGGCCAGCAAGCCACATATATGGCGTCGCGATAAAAATTCAGCTCCTGCGATCGATAAGGAACAATTGTTATGACTACGACAATCGGTTATGCAGCGGACACCAGCACCGAAATCGCCGCCCCGTCGTGGCTGGCGGGTTTCAAGGCGGATTACGAAACCATATTCGTCGAGGGCTGGTCGCCCTACCTGGGCAGCGTGCTGCTGGTGGTGATGATCCTGGGCCTGATGATCAGCGGTCTGTTCTGGGGCGTGTTCGGCGGTCTCAAATTGTGGGGCGACTGGTTCAATAGCGCGATCGGTCTCGGGCCGGCGTTGGGGCTGCCAGAGACGCTGGAAGGGCCGCTGCTGCACCGCATGTCGCTGATGAACATCACGCTGCTATTGGGCGCCTTCTGCGCGGCATTGCTGTCGCGCCAGTTTCGGGTCAGTCGGCCGCCCAAGCTCGAATACATCTGGGCCGCGCTCGGCGGCTGCTTCATGGGCCTGGGCGCGACGCTCGCCGGCGGCTGTACCACCGGCGGTTTCTTCACGCCGGCGCTGCATTCCTCGCCTGCCGGTTGGGCGATGTGGGCCGGGTTGCTCCTGGGCGCCGCGATCGGTTTGAAAATGCTCTTATGGACGCTGGAGCACATCGAGTGGGGCATGCAGGCGCCGCCGACGCTGAACATGCCGGCAGGCGTCGTATCGATCTACCCCTTGCTCGGTCTGGGTGTCGTGCTGGCGATCATCGCCTGGGCAGCGGGATGGTATTACTCGGGAAACGAAAAGCTGGCCGTCCGCGGAATCATCATTGTCGCGGGCTTCGCCATGGGTTTCATCATGCACCGGTCGCGCCTATGCTTCGCGCGGGCATTCCGCGAACCGTTCATGACGGCCGAAGGCGAGATGACCAAGGCGATCATGCTCGGTCTGGCGATCGGGATTCCAATTGCGTCGCTGCTGTTCAAGAACAAGGTGATCGATCCCTATATCGCCATTCCGGCCACATTCTGGGTCGGTTCACTTCTGGGCGGAGTAGTGTTCGGCATCGGCATGGTCTTCGCCGGCGGCTGCGCCTCGGGTTCGCTCTGGCGCATGGCCGAGGGACACATCAAGCTCTGGGTCGCCGTGTTCTTCTTCGCCTGGTCGGGTTCCGTCGCCAGCGCGTTGCTGCGGCGATCCGGCCTGATCGTCAAGGAGATGACGCTGGATGAGATCGAGGAGACCCGGCTTGGCTACCAGGCTTACTTCCCGGTGATGTTCGATGGCTGGGGTTGGGCCCTGTTCGCGAGCGCTGCCGTGCTGCTGCTCTGGTATGCGCTGGTGCGCTACAACGAATCGACCGAACAATTCACGCTGCTCTAGCGCACCGTCTCGTTCCGCAATTGCGCGTGAACGCCTCGCGCGCCGTCCGCGGCGCCTGGCGTCAGGCGGCGCGCTTTTTCCGCTTCGGCTGCGGCATCAGGCGGAGCAAATCGCCGCGCAGCGGTTTTTTCTCGTCGATTTGCGCGGCGATGCGGCTGCACACGCTGCGGCAGATGTCCACCATTGCCGCATCCGCCGCGCGGTAGTGAACCTGGTTGCCTTCCTTGCGCCGCGCGAGCACCCCGCTCCTGTGCATCAAGTTGAGGTGGCGCGAGATATTCGTCTGCGTGGCGCCGAGCTCTTGGACGATCTGCGACACGGTCTTTTCCTCTTCGCATATGGCATGCATGATCCGCAGCCGCGTAGGTTCGGACAGCACGCTGAAGTACGCCGCAACGACATCGAAGGCGTGATCGAGTTTTTCCACTATATCTCCATTTGCTTCCGACGCGACTATATAATTAGTTGCGCATATTATCAATTATGCTTTCCACTAGCGGAAGTAATTTCGGTTCCGAGGAGACACGATGGACCATGAAGCCCGCTGGAACGCCCGTTATCGCGCCGCCGGCGACGATTATCTTTTCGGCATCGAGCCCAATCATTTCCTGACGCGACGCGCCCACCTTTTCGAGGATGGGCACACTGCGCTTTCCGTGGCCGACGGCGAAGGCCGCAATTCGGTGTGGTTGGCCGAGCAAGCGCTGACAGTAACCGCAGTGGAAATTTCCCCACTCGCCGTAGCCAAAGCACGCAAGCTGGCGGCCGGACGCGGCGTGGCAGTGAATTTCGTGGTGGCCGATCTGCTGGCTCCGGATTGGCCGCCGGCAACACTCGAGAATGAATTCGACTGGGTCGTCGGCATCTTCATCCAGTTTGCCGACCCCGGCGAACGCGTGCGCCAGTTCGCCGCGATGAAGCGGGCGACCCGTGCCGGCGGGCGTATCCTGCTTCACGGCTATACGCCGCGGCAGCTGGAGTACAAGACCGGCGGGCCGCCGTTCGTGGACAACCTGTACACGCCGGAGATTCTGCGCGCAGGTTTTTCAGACTGGACCATCGAGGAACTGGTGGAATACGAAGACGAGATCGCCGAAGGCTCCGGCCATCGCGGACGCTCTGCCCTCATCGGAATGGTGGCAAGAAAACCGCAACCCTGATTCTCCGTCTACTTCCGCTGCAACTATATAAGCGGTTGCGCATATAATCAGTAATGCTGCGCGCCATCCGCAGTCATCCGGGAATCCCGGCAAACTGCCGTTGCGCAAATGGGGACTATGATGCGTACTGCGCGCTAACCCGGCGAATCGAAACGACAGCGATGACTTGCAAACCACCATGGAGGAATAGATGAATCGGAGCACGCTTGCATTGGCGATGATGGCGACCCTTGTTACTTCCGGGATCAGCCTGCCTGCCGCCGGCCAGACGCACCAGCACGAGCATATGCAGATGGAGGCCGCCCCGCCAACCGAGGCCACCCGTCAGCCGGTCAAGTTTCCGAGCCAGCTTCGGGAACATGAACTGGCGAACATGCGCGACCATCTTTCGACCCTCGCGCAGATTCAGGTTGCACTGTCCAAGAATGCCATTGACGAGGCCGCAGGCCTGGCTGAAAAGCGTCTCGGCATGAGTTCGTTCGGGCTGCACGGGGCGCATGAGGTCGCCAAGTACATGCCCAAGGGGATGCAGGAGATCGGATCGGAAATGCATAGAGCGGCAAGCCGCTTCGCAGTGGAAGCGACCAACGCGGGCGCAACCGGGGATCTTCGCCCCGCGCTCGCGGCACTCGCGACGGTCACGCAGCAGTGCGTGGCCTGCCACGCCGCGTACCGGCTGAAATAGCTCGACTCGCTGACGCTGAGCGCAGGTTGCCGGCGAGAAAGGCTGAGGCTGCTTTAGCTTGGACCGCGGCTCGGCAGTGGGCCGCGCACTTTCCGGCGCAACGACCGGCCGCGTCGTGCGTCCGGTCAAAGGCGTGCTGGTGAGTTAGGGCATCCTCACCGGTTGCGTGAACACATAGTCGTTGTTCTTCATCGGTGTGTGACAGCCGAAGCATTCCTGCACGAAGTTCGCGTCCTTGCCGTATGGTTTCTGCTCCATGCCGACCCAGCGCGCGAAACCCCAGCCGCCGGTGGCCGAGTACTTCTTGGAATCCTTGATCATGAACTCGGCCTGGATGAAATCCCCAGGCACGGTCGCCGTCTTCCATACCTCGTGCGTTTTGTCCTTCCATGCGACCTTGGCCATCATCGTGCCGTCGGGCCAGGGATTGGTCTTGCCTTCCCGCGCTGCAGTGATTGCAACGTCGTTGCCCAGAATTGCGCGCAGCGTATTGTTGTCCGTGCGGTGCGACACCGCGATCGTGCGCCAGTCCTTATAGCCTGGCGGTATGGTGATTCCGTTCGGCGCCGGCGCCACTGCGTCGGCTAAAACAGCAGAGCAGGAAACGCCCATCAGCGTGCCGATCGCGAGCAGTCTTGTTACAGCTTTCATATTTATTCCTCCATGGATGATAAGGACGCGCACCGTAGCATGACGTGCATCGGCGGTAAAGCTGCCCATTGCGTTGTGCGCGACGTGAACGCGGGCCCTATCGATAATTTCGCCGTGTCGCCGACGATTTCGTTCAAAGTCGCATTCAGTTGCTTGTTTTGAAACCGTTGTGCTAAGGGTTGATCTGGCGGTAGACGACGGTGGCGACGGCGAGGAGGCTTGCGCGGTCCATTTCCCCGGAGAGCGCGTAACCGAGTTTACCGTCGATCCAGTAGAACACGGCAATCTTGTCTTCCTGGCTGAAGCGGAACGCGGTGTCGCGTGGCTCCGCATCCCTCGCCGATACGTACAGCGTGATCCGCTGGCCCCTGGCATCCTGATACATGAACTGCGCCCCCGGTCCCTTGACCCCGGGCAATAGCCGCCCTCCGACCAGTTCGAAGCCCTGCTGCGTCAGCAGCGGCACCTTCAGATCGTTCCCCAGGCGCTTGGACAGCCATTTCACCAGATGCTCCTGTTGATCGGCGCCGACCTCGACCGGGTGCCGCACTTCGGGCGCATACACAGCGTACGCGACCGCGGCCCGATGCGGCAGTGCCGCAGCTTCCACAAAACGATCGGTGCGGGAGGAATGCGACATCCAACCCAGTCCGAAGCTCAGCCCCAGCGCCCCCGCGGCGAGGGCCAATGACGGCCAGCGCCGCCGCGACACGCGCAGCGCGAGCAACCGTTGCGGTACCGGTTCGTTCAGTACCGGGTTGTAAAGCGCGCGCAGCGCCTCGTTCTGCTCGCGCCAGACGCGCACGCTCTCGGTCGCCGCCGGGTCGTGGGCGAGATGCGCCGCCACCTGAACGCGGCGCGAGTCATCCAGCTGCCCATCGGCATAAGCGTGCAGATCGGTTTCTGTGATATTGCCCATTTCACTGCATT
The DNA here is from genome assembly GCA_017880745.1 of Burkholderiales bacterium. Lineage (GTDB taxonomy): Bacteria > Pseudomonadota > Gammaproteobacteria > Burkholderiales > SG8-39 > 2-12-FULL-64-23. The sequence continues at coordinate 3,383 of JADGRR010000038.1, read as the reverse complement.
GACACTTGTTAGCGTTGCGCTGCCCGACATCAGAGAACGCAGTCGCTCGCGCGGGCGCCGGGTATTGCGATAAGCAATGCTGGTGCCAGCACTTTGATCATGTTGTTCGCCCGTCGAATTCGGGGAGTTACGCATGATTAAACAGCCGGGCGGCAGGGTTTATTCCAACGCCGGCGATGTTTGGCGCCAAGAGGACAAAGACATGCGAGTGATTCGCAACTGGAACGATCGCGAAGAACAGCGTCAATAAAGCTACCCTGCCGCCCAGTGTTTCAACTCACGTTCCGCCGTAAACGCGCTTTAGCGCGATTGCGAAGTACGCGATCGCCCGAAAGGACAGTGCGTCGGCGATTACCGCCGGGCGGGTCATCCCGCCCCGCGGGAGGCACAGCTTACCTGGCCGGTCTGTTGAACGCCATACCCCTGCCGCCCATCATGCCGAAGTGCTGGTCGGCGAGCGCTTTTTGTTCCGGGGTCAGAACTGCGTACAGATCTTTGAATGCGGCGGTCCCTTTTTCCATCTGCTCCTGCCGCTGCTTCATCATCTGGTTGCGCTGTTCCATGCGTTCGGGTGCCGTCGCTTGCGCGCTGCCCTGCGTGCTGCTCATCAATTTTTGCATGGCTTCGGCCTGCTGTTTCGCCTGGTCGGCGAACGCCCTCCACGCCGATTCCTGGGCGGCGGTGATTTTCAACTCCGACTTCAGACCCGAGAGACGCCAATCGGCTGCCGCTGCCGGATTGCCGTAAGCCTGCGGCCCCATGCCACGACCCATCGGCCCATGACCCATCGGGCCGTACCCCATCGGACCCATGCCGCGCCCCATGCCGGCTCCGGGTCCATATCCGGGCCCATATCCCGGGCCCTGCCCCATGCCCCATCCCGGCCCATCACCGTACGGGTGCGCACTAACGACCGCAGTTGCAAGTCCGAGGGTAAGCGCCGTAACGGCGCTGAGTGCGATTTTCGTTGCTCGTTTCATGATCGATCTCCATTCAGTGAGTTTGGTTGCTCTGCAGCTGCCGGCGCCTTGCACCGGCATCCATTGCCGCATCGGTTCCCATTGCACCACGCGGATGTAAGCGGCACGTTCCAGTTTTGTACGCCGCCGCATCGAAAAACCGGGCTTGTTACACTACGCTACAATTTCTTTCCACAGCGCGCAGGCCGACGGTTATAAAAGAGGTCATGGACACTCAGGACCACATTCTGATCGTCGACGACGACGCCGAGATCCGCGGCCTGCTCGGGGAGTACCTGCGCAAGAACGGCTACCAGGCCGGCCTCGTCGCCGATGGCAAGGCGATGTGGGCGGCCCTTGCGCGTGGCAAGGTCGACCTGATCGTGCTCGATCTGATGCTGCCGGGTGACGACGGCCTGACGCTGTGCCGCAAGCTGCGCGCCGAGTCCGACACGCCGGTGATCATGCTCACCGCGCGCGGGGAGGAGACCGACCGCATCGTCGGGCTGGAGATGGGCGCGGACGACTACCTTGCAAAACCTTTCAGCCCGCGCGAGCTGCTGGCGCGCATCAAGAGCGTGCTGCGGCGCACCCGCAGCCTGCCGCGCAATCTGCGCGCCGACGAAGCTCGCCGCATTGCCTTCGCCGGCTGGCGCCTGGACGCGGTGGCGCGGCACCTGGTGTCGCCCGAGGGCGTGGTGACGTCCTTGAGCGGCAGCGAATACCAGCTGCTGCGGATCTTCTTGAGCCACCCGAGCCACGTGCTCACGCGCGACCAGCTGATGCTGCTATCAAAAGGCCACGACGCAGACCCGCTCGACCGCAGCATCGATATCCAGGTCAGCCGGCTGCGGCACCGTCTGGGCGACGATCCGGCCGATCCGCAGATCATCAAGACGGTGCGCGGCGAGGGCTACGTGCTCGCCGTGCCGGTCGAAGTGGAGCGATAGTGCGCCTCGCGCCGCGCAGTCTTTTCGGAAGACTGGTTCTGATTCTGCTCGGCGGGCTGATACTCGCGCAGCTCGCCACCGCGTATATCAACCTGGCCGAGCGCGACCAGCTGCTCTACCGCGCAGGCGGCATGCGGCTGGCGCAGCAAATCTCGGACATCGTCAAACTGCTCGATTCGCTGCCGCAAGCGGAGCGCCGCAGGGTCGTCGCGGTATTCAATGCGCCGCCGCTGGCGGTGTCGCTCGACCGGCCCCGGATCGCACCCGCCAAGACGTCCGCGGAGACCGATTTCCAGCAATCGATGTTCACCACCGTGCTGCGCTATGCCCTGGGCGAGGATGCCGCAGTGAATGTGGTCAGGCTCGACAGCGCGCCGGAGAGCTTCGGCCCGGGGTCGCGCGGCGGACCGCCGGACATGCCCATGATGCAGGGCCGGGGCTGGGGGCGCGGCATGGGCCCGGGTTTCGCACCGGGAGGCACATTCTTTACGGTGCAGATCGCGCTGCGCGACGGCACCTGGGTGACCTTCGATTCCCACCTTTCGCCCCAGGCCACGGGCATGCCGCTGCGGCTGGCGCTGACGCTGCTGATATTGCTCGGCACGGTGATCGTACTTTCGCTGGTCGCGGTGCGCTGGGTAACGGGCCCGCTGTCAGCGTTGGCGACGGCCGCGGAAAAGCTGGGCGAGGACATCAATCGGCCGCCCCTGCCCGAAACCGGGCCGATCGAGGCGCAGCGCGCGGCGAAAGCGTTCAACACCATGCAGCAGCGCCTGTCGCGCTTCATCGCCGATCGCAGCCGCATTTTCACCGCGATGTCGCACGACCTGAAAACGCCGATCACGCGGCTGCGCCTGCGCGCGGAAATGCTGGACGACGAAGCGCTGCGAGAGAAGTTCGCGAAGGACCTCCGAGAGATGGAGGCGATGGTCACGCAGACGCTCGATTTCATGCGCGACGCGAGCACCCAGGAAGCGGTGCAGCGCGTGGACGCCATGGCACTGCTCGAGAGCCTGCAGACCGATTATCAGGACAGCGGAAGCAAGATCGAGATCGAAGGCAAGGTCGCGCAGCCGTACCCGGGCAGGCCGCTCGCCCTGCGGCGCTGCCTCACCAACCTCGTGGACAACGCGATCCGCTACGGCGGCCGCGCCACGGTCAAGGTCGAGGACGCCGCGGACCGGCTGACCATCCGCATACTCGACGACGGGCCCGGCATCCCGGAGCAGGAACTGGAACAGGCGTTCGAGCCGTTTTTCCGAGCCGAAGCTTCGCGCAGCCGCGACACCGGCGGCACCGGGCTCGGCCTGGGCATCGCGCGCAATATTGCGCGTGCACATGGCGGCGACCTCGTATTGCGCAATCGCCCCGAGGGCGGGCTGGAAGCGATCCTGTCGCTGCCGAGAATCGCGGCTCGCTGAGCCGGGCCAGTCGGAGCTATCCAGCTATCCGGCGACCTTGCAAATCATTTCGG
>JADGRR010000037.1 GCA_017880745.1 Burkholderiales bacterium | reverse complement strand
CAGGAACCATGCGCCCACCGGGCCGTAGCCATCCTTGAAGCGCGCCGGCACGAAGCGGTTCTCCATCATGGTCATCTCGGCGCCGGCTTCCGCCGCCATCGCGTAGGTCGAACCGGCGTTCCACACCGGAAACCAGGCGCGCCCGCCGCCCTCGCCCACCGAGCGCGGGCGGAACACGTTGACCGCGCCGCCGGCGGCGAGCATGCAGGCCTTGAACTTGTAGATGTAGAGCTTATGCTCGCGCACGGAGAAACCCGCCGCGCCCGCGATGCGTGTCGGGTCGTTCTTGTCGTTGATCAGGCGCACGACGAACACGCGTTCCTGGATGTTATCCATGCCGAGCGCCTTCTTCGCCGCCTCGGCCACGATCCACTTGTAGGATTCGCCGTTGATCATGATCTGCCACTTGCCCGAGCGCACCGGCTTGCCGCCATTGCGCAGCGATTTTTCCTCGTCGCCCTTCGCCTTCCAGATCGGCAGGCCCCAGTCCTCGAAGTTGTGCACCGAGTCGTCCACATGGCGGCCGACGTCGTAGATCAGGTCCTCGCGCACGATGCCCATCAGGTCGTTGCGCACGTAGCGCACGTAGTCGGCGGGATCGTTCTCGCCGAGGTAGGTATTGATGGCCGAAAGGCCCTGCGCCACGGCGCCCGAACGCGACAGCGCAGCCTTGTCCACCAGCTTGACCTTGAGGCCGGTGCCTTCGATCCAGCGCGGGACCTCGAACGCCGTGCCGCAGGCGGCCATGCCGCCGCCGATGATGAGGATGTCGACTTCTTCCTCGATGACTTCCGGATTGCCAAACGTATATTCAGCCATTACGGTTTCCCTTTCTCAATTCGGCTTGGGCTAAACCCTGTAGCCCTCTGCCGCAAAAAAGTTGCAGCCTGAAGCGCAAGCACCGGATGCAGACTTCACCCGGTTTCGCTCCCTAAGCTCCACGATTGGTTTCTTAGCCCTTAATGAACTGGCTGCGGTCGCCCGCATGCGTAGCCTTGGTGAACAGCACCTGGTCATTGGCGATGTCGGCCATGTTCGCCTTCGGCTTGCCGCCGTAGGGATCGGCCGAGCCTTCCGGCGTGGTACGGATCGGGAACTTGAAGCGCTTCATGGTACCGTTCCTGAACTTGATGGTCCACATGATGGAGTCGGTGCCGCGCAAGGGCTGCACCGATGCTCCCAGCGGCACGATGTCGGCGTAATGGCGCACTTCGATCGCGTTTTGCGGGCAGATCTTGACGCAGGAATAGCACTCCCAGCACTGCTCCGGCTCGACGTTGTAGGCTTTCATCGCATGGCCGGTTACTGAACCGTCACGGTCCAGATACATCAGGTCGTGCGGGCAGATGTACATGCACGCGGTCTTGTCTTGCCCCTTGCAGCCGTCGCATTTTTCGGTACGGACGAATGTCGGCATCGTTGCTACCTCCTCAGAAGAAACCAGATTAGTCGAACGCTTGAACTACCGCGCGGAATGCCCCGCGAGCTTCACTTCCACTTTTTCGTGCGCTTCGAGGCCGGCATAGTACTCCCGCAGAATCGCGAGCACCTCCGGCCGGCTGAATTCGGCCGGCACCGGGCTGCCTTCGGACAACCACTTCCTCAATTTGGTCCCCGACACGTTCAGCCTGTCCTTCTCGTCGTGCGGACAGGTCCGCGCCGATGCCATGCCGCCGCACTGGAAGCACCAGAAGGTCCAGTCGATCTTGAGCGCCTGGGTGTCCAGGGACCCCTTCGGGATCTGCTCGAAAATATGGTGCGCATCGAACGGGCCATAATAGCTGCCCACGCCCGCGTGGTCGCGGCCGACGATCTGGTGCGAGCAACCGTAGTTCTGGCGAAACAGCGCGTGCAGCAGCGCTTCGCGCGGGCCGGCATAGCGCATGTCGAGCGGGTAGCCCGCCTGCACCACGGTGTTCCTGACGAAGTATTTGTCGATCAGCACCGAGATGGCCTGGGTGCGCACCTCGGCCGGAATGTCGCCCGGTTTGAGCGCGCCCAGCAGCGAATGCACCAGCACGCCGTCGCACACTTCGATCGCCACCTTGGCCAGGTACTCGTGCGAGCGGTGCATGGGATTGCGGGTCTGGAACGCGGCCACTTTGGACCAGCCGAGGCGTTCGAATTCGGCGCGGGTCTCGGCCGGGGTCATGAACAAGGCGCCGTACTTTGCCTTGAAACCGCCGTCGGATAGCACTTTGACCGGGCCGGCAAGGTTGGCTTCGCCCTGCGCCAGGACCATTTTGACGCCCGGATGCGCATTGTCCGTGGTGCGAAACACCGACATGCACTCATGCGCCTTGTCGATCGCGTATTTTTCGGTCACGTTGATCGTCGCGAGTATCTCTTCCGAGTCGGGATCGACGAGCGCGAGTTCGCTGCCGGTCTTGATGCCCGCGGCAGCGGACTTGTCCGCGGAAAGCGTGATCGGAATCGGCCAGAACAGACCGCTTGCCATGCGGTAGCCGTCGCACACGCCCTGCCAGTCGGCGTGGGTCATAAACCCTTCGAGCGGGCTGAAACCGCCGATGCCGAGCATGATGAGATCGCCTTTCTCGCGCGAGGACACGCGCAGCCGGGGCAGCGCTCGCGCCCGCGCCAGTTCCGCCTTCAGCGCGGTGCCGGCGAGAAGCAAGGGCCTGAGCGATTCCCCTCCGTGAGGACGAACCAGTGTGGACATACTTGCTCCTTTAGATTTTTGTTGGCTTTTCCGCTTCGCCGCGGCCCGGACACGAGGACGCGCGGCAGCAAGACTGGACGTATTGTGCGCAGAGGCGGGCAGGCTCACAAGCCAGAGATTTTGATTTGGTGATAAGGCCCGCTGATTGATGCGCTTATGGCTGGAATCAGGGTGTGTTATCTTGATAAACTGGCACTATGGGACGGAGAAGCGAACGCATGGACAAATCTGCCGACCGCAGCGGTGGGCGCCACGCATCGGGCCTGCGCGCCGCCTTGCCCGGACGAGGCCGATAGCGGTGGCTGCGGAAACCGCCAGAGCCGGAGCGGCCGCTGCGCACTGGCTCGCCTACGTCACTACCCTGCCCACCGAAGACCCGGCGGCACGCATGCTCGTCCTGCGCACGCTTGAATCGCTCGGCTGTGCAGTGATGCGCGAGGGTGTATTCCTGCTGCCCGATACGCCGGCCGCGCGTCAGGGCCTGACCAGCCTCAGCGAGCACATCACGCGCATCCATGGCTCGGCCTACCTGCTTTCGGTGAACAGTCTGGGCGAGTCGCAGACGCGGCAGTTCCTCGGCTTTTTCGACCGCACACACAAGTACAACGAGCTGATCAAGACCGTGGAAGGCCTCAAGGCGGGCTTCGGCGTCTCCGACCCGGTGTCTATCATGCGTCTGCTCAACAAGCACAAACGCGAGTACGAAATCATCAGTACACTCGATTTCTTCCCCTCGGAATCGAAGGCGCGCGCTGCGCGCGCCCTGTCCGAAGTCGAGCAGGCGGCACACGCGCTGATGTTCCCCAAAGCGCAGAAGACAAGCGGCACGGTCGATACCACGGGCAAGCAATATTTCCGGCGCGTGTGGGCGACGCGCAAACCCGTGTGGGCTGACCAGTTGGCCTCGGCCTGGCTGATTCGGCGCTTCATCGACCCGGAAGCGACGCTGGTATGGCTCGACAAGAACCAGGAATGTCCGGCACATGCAGTCGGCTTCGCCTTCGCCGGCGCGACGTTTTGCAACAGCAAGGACAAGGTCACGTTCGAGGAACTTCTCGCCAGTTTCAAGCTGGACCAGAACACCGGTCTCGCGCGCATCGGCACCCTTATCCATGCGCTCAACGCGGGCGAGACCAAGTTGGCCGAAGCCGCCGGAGTGCAGACCCTGCTGCAGGGCGCCATCCGTCGCACCTCCGGCGAGGACCAGTTGCTCGCCGAAACCGAAATGACGTTCGACCTGTTGTACGAAGCCTATTTTGAACCGCCGCCGGAGCAGTGAGACGGGACGATTCGGCTTTTCGTCACTCCGTCGCCCCACCCTCCCATCGCATCCCTTATTTCTTCTCTTTCGCCTCTTTCGTCTCCTGCTCGAGTTGGCGGCGCAAATCGCGCAGGCGCGCGTCGACGCTGGAGAGCTGGTAGAAGTCGCCATCGCCGCTTTTTTGAGCCAACTGCAGCTGCTCGATGGCCGCGGGCAGGCTGCCCTGGAGCACGTAAGCCTCAGCCTGCGCCTGGTGCTGCAGCAGCCGCTTGCCCAATGACGCGTAACCCTTCGCCTGCAACCCGTATAGCCGCGCATCGCGCGGATAATTCTTGAGTTGCTCTTCCACCAGCGCCGCCGCGTCCCGGTTTTTTCCCAACTGCTGCAGCGCCTCGATATAGGCATAGTTGAGCGCGCGATTGTTCGGATAGCGCGCAAGCGCCTGCTTCAGGCCATCGGCCGCACCCTGGTTGTCGCCTTTGGCCTGTTTGATGCGCGCAGCCAGCCCCGCGAACATCGGATGGTCCGTGGTCTTCATCAGCGGCGCGAGCTCCGCCTCGGCACGGACGGGTTCCTTGGCGCGCAACAAGGCCACGGCCAGGGCATAGCGTGCCGCGATTTCGTTGCTGAATTTCTTGTCGCGCAGGTCGCCTTCGGCTTGCGCCAGTGCATCGCGCGACGTGCCCTGATCGGCGCGCAGCTTGGCCCGCACCAGCTGGAAATCGAGGCCGTCGGGCACCTGCCGGTATGTCAGTCCCTGAATCCGGTTCTGCGCATCCGCGATACGCTCGCTGGTCACCGGGTGGGTGCGCAAGTAGGCTGGTGCGTTGTTTTCGTACAGGCGCCCCGCTTTCTGCAGGCGCACGAAGAACGTCGGCATCGCGCGCACATCGAAGCCCGATTTCTCCAGGGTCAGGAAACCGAGGCGGTCGGCCTCGCGCTCGAAATCGCGCGTGAAACTGATCTGCGCGGTGATGGCGCTCGCCTGCCCGATGGCCGCCGCGGCCGATCCCAGCTGCGAGTTGCGCGCGAGGACCGCCAGCGCCATCGCTGCCAGCATTGCCATCGAAAGCTGCCCTTCCTTGCTGGCCATGCGCGCCATGTGGTGCTGGGTGACGTGCGCAATCTCGTGCGCCAGCACCGCGGCCAACTCCGATTCGCTTTGTGCGCCGATGATCGTCCCGGTATGCACGCCGATGTAGCCGCCAGGCAACGCAAACGCATTGAGCGTCGCATCCTTGACCAGGAAAAACTCGAAATCCTGGCGCGCATCCGCGCTGTTGGACACCAGTCGGTTGCCGAGGGCATTGAGATACGCGGTGGCCTCCGGATCGTCGTCGAAGTCAGGTTCGTGCAGGCGGATGTCGCGCATGATCGACTCGCCGACGCGGCGCTCCATTTGCGGCGTAAGCGCGAGTTGCGCCGTATCGCCGAGATCGGGCAGGCCCTCGGCCAGGGCGGGCGGCAAAAGCATCAGGAATAACGCGAGCAAGCTGCTGATACGCATGATGATATGATACTCCGCTATGAAACGAAGTTCCTCCGGCAAGGGAAAAAAACTCACCCATTTCGACGCACGCGGCGCGGCGCACATGGTCGACGTCGCCCAAAAAGCGGAAACGCACCGCATCGCACGGGCCCGCGGCAGCATACGCATGCAAGCGGCAACCCTGCGCCTGATCCAGGAGGGCACGGCGAAAAAAGGCGATGTGCTGGGCGTCGCGCGTCTGGCTGCGATCCAGGCGGCGAAGCGCACTGCGGATCTGATTCCGCTCGCGCACCCGCTGGCGCTGACCCGGGTGGGCGCCGAATTCGAATCCGATGCTGCCAACTGCGGCATCACGCTGACGGTTACGGTGGAAACCCTGGGCCGTACCGGCGTTGAAATGGAGGCGTTGACCGCAGTCAGCGTGGGCCTGCTCACGATTTACGACATGTGCAAGGCAGTGGACCGCGGCATGCGCATCGAAAGCGTACTGCTACTGGAAAAGAAAGGCGGCAAGTCGGGGCATTACGTAAATCCCGCGGCAAAATGAATTTTGCAACGGCTTGATCCAAGCGAACATGAGGAGAGGTATCCCCTCATTTTGAAGCAGATTCTACGGAAGCTCAGACTTGAGGGAGATGAAGGCGGCTGGTGGAAAGGCAGGACCCCGCCGCTTCGCTAGTCTCTCGCCGAGACCAAGGGCGCGGAAATCAATCGCTGTCCTATTTGGCCAACAGGTTCACGCCGGCCGCCCCAACCACTGAATAGCCAAAGAGGGCATGAACGATCGCATTCAGATTACTGTTGGTCGTGGAGGGCTGGCCCGCCCAAGTCGTGCCGTCCGTGCTGGTGAAGATACTCCCGTTGGCGCCGACTGCTATGAATTGCGTTCCAAAATTTATTGCGGACAGCGTGTTCGGTCCGATTGCGGTCTGCGCCGTCCAGGTTGCCCCATCAGGGCTGGTGATAAGCGTTCCATTCGCGCCCACCGCGACAATCGTCAGGGCACCGGTGGCGGTGCTGGTGCCGGCGGCGACGCCCTTCAGGTCGAGCGCTGTATTCGAGGTAACGGACTTCCAGGTGCTGCCGTCGGCGCTGGCGACCATCGTGCCATTGGCGCCGACTGCGATCCACAGGCTGTTTCCAAAGGGGGTTACTGCAAACAAGTCGTTCGTCGTGGCCGAATCTGCCGCGGCGGTCCAGGTGACTCCATCACCGCTGGTTACAATCGTCCCCTTGGCGCCAACTGCCACGAACAGCCCGGAGTTTGTTGCAATTGCATTCAGGTTGTTCGTGGTTCCGGTATTTCGCGGCGTCCAGGTTATTGCATCAGCCGAGTAAAGCATCGCGCCGCCGTCGCCCGCTGCCAAATAGACGCTACGGAAGACCGCAGCGTTAAGATTGGTGGCGACCCCGGAGTTCAACGCGGTCCAATTGGTCCCGTCGACGCTCGAGAACATGGCGCCGTTGGCGCCGACTGCGACAAATACCGTACCCCAACTCACGCCGCGCAGATCATTGGGACCGAGCGCTGCCCCTGCCGTCCACGGCGCCGGCAGACTCGCCGTGGCGGTTCCTGCGAGTCGGGGTATCGCCGACACCGAAGGGGTGCCCGGTCCGCCAGGACCGCCATTGGTACGCCCGTTAAGGGTAAACGAATAGATGGAGCCATTGACCAACCCCGTCGCCACGAACGGCGAAGTCGCACCCAGGGCCGATCTTGAACCGGGGATCGTGGTCCAGTTCGAGGTTGAAATGCTGGTAGAGTTGGCATAGAACAGCCAATATTCCACGCCGGATTCCATGGGCCAGGTCACGGTGGCTATGCCGTCGCCGGCAAGCACAGCCACGTTGGCCGGAGCATCGGCGGAATGCCCGCTGCTGCCGCAGCCTGCGACGAGCAAGCCTGCGAGAATTGCCGCAACCAACACCAAAAGTCGACGCATTTAAACCTCGCTATGATTCGGTTTCGCGACTGGAAATGATTTTTCTTGCCCCGGATTATAGCCGAGACGCCGCGCCATTAGTTTTCCCAATTGCTACGAATTGTTACAGCGTTCAGTCCGGCGGTTCTGCCGGGCTTCCCGGCCGCTGCGTGAATAATCCATGGACCGGCGCGCGATCATTTGCCGGTTGCCGCCCCTAGCGCATCACGCTCTGAGCGCGACGCGTTGCGCCCGGTCAGTTCCTCGCGCGACGGTGTCCAGCCGCCGCCCAGGTTGGTCACCAGCTGCGTATATGCGACCACACGCTGACCGAGCAGGTTCACCGCCGTCCTCTGGTTCGCCAGGGCCGTGGTCTGCGCCACGACGACATTGAGAAAACTGACCGTGCCAGCCTTGTACTGGTTGATGGCGAGCGCCAGGGATTGGTCGGCGAGCTTGACGGCCTCCTCCATGACTTCGCCCTCCTGCTCAAGAATGCGCAGCGCCGCCAGGTTGTCCTCGACTTGCTGGAAGCCGGCCAGCACGGTCTGCCGGTAGGCCGCGACGTTGGCATCGTAGGCCGCGATCGCCTGTGCCGTCTGCGCCCGGCGCAGGCCGCCATCAAACAGCGTCTCGGCGATGGCGGTCCCGAACGACCAATAGCGGCTCGGAGCCGTCAGCCAATCGATCATGGCCGCGCTCTGATAGCCGCCAGCTGCGGATAGTGTGAGCGACGGAAAATAAGCCGCCTTGACAACGCCGATCTGCGCGTTGGCCTGTGCCATGCGCCGCTCGGCGGCGGCAACGTCCGGCCGGCGCTCGAGCAGTTCCGAGGGCAGCCCGGCGGGGACCGGCGGCGTCACCGCCATAAGGGGCGCGCGCGCGATCGAGAAGTTGGATGCCGGCTTGCCCACCAGCAATGCGATGGCGTGCTCGAGCTGGGCGCGCTGCACGCCGATATCGATGGCCTGGGCTTGCGTGGTCTTTACCTGGACCTGCGCCTGCACCACATCGGCCTTGGCGACGATGCCCGCGGCGTACTGATTTTGCACCAGCCGCAGCGATTGTTCGTAGCCGGCAACCGTGTCCTCGAGCAGTTTCTGCTGGGCGTCGAGCGAGCGCAACTGGAAATAGCTTTGCGCAAGCGCGGCTTGCGCCGAGAGTCGCGCCGCCGCGAGATCCCCGGCGCTCGCCTGCGCGCTTGCCTCGCTCGCCTCGACCGTGCGGCTGATCTTGCCCCACACGTCTGCCTCCCAGCTCGCCTGGAAGGGCAGGTTATGGTTGGTGACCACCCCCCTCGATACCGGGGCTACCGATGGCGTGGCAATGGTGGTCGCCGAGGAGCGCGAACGCGTGTTCGAGACGCCGCCGGTCACGGTCGGGTAAAAGCCGGCGCGCGCCGACTGCACCAGCGCGAGCGCCTGGCGGTACTGGGCTTCGGCCCTGGCCAGATTCTGGTTGGAGACGTCGACCTGTTCCTGCAGACTGTCAAGCAGCGGGTCTTTGAATACTTCCCACCACTTGCCGCGCAACTCGAGGTCGCGCGGCTCGGCCTGCTTCCAGTTGCCGCGCTCCTTGTAGGCAGCGGGCGATTCCACAGCCGGGCGCACATAATCCGGCCCGACGGTGCAGGCGGCAAGCAGCGCCGGCGCAAGCAGCGCAGCCAGCTTCATCGCGTTCGGTTTCATGGGGTTCGGCTCCAAAACATATCCGCGCGCTTTTTCGCGTATCCCGATTTCATTGGCCTGCCTCCGCAGGCGTGCCCGCCGCCGCCCTGCCGAAGCGCCGCTTGCGCAAGCGCCGGCACCAGAGACCGAACCGGTCGAGATAGATATACACCACCGGCGTCGTGTACAGCGTGAGCATCTGGCTGAAAACCAGGCCGCCGACTATCGCTATGCCCAGGGGGCGGCGCAGTTCCGCACCTTCACCCAGGCCGATGGCCAGCGGGATGGCCCCGAACAGCGCGGCCATGGTCGTCATCATGATCGGTCGGAAGCGCAGCAGGCACGCCTGGAAGATCGCCTTTTCGGGCGGCAGGCCCTGGCTGCGCTCGGCGTCGAGCGCGAAGTCGATCATCATGATGGCGTTCTTCTTGACGATGCCGATCAACAGGATCACGCCGATCAGCGCAATGATGCTGAATTCCGTGCGGAAGGCGAGCAGCGCCAGCAGCGCGCCTACGCCGGCCGAAGGCAGCGTGGAGATGATGGTGATCGGGTGCACGAAGCTCTCGTAGAGCATGCCGAGCACGATGTACACCGCGAGCAGCGCCGTGAGGATCAGCAAGGGTTGGCTGTCGAGGCTGGCCTGGAATGCGCGCGCGGTACCCTGGAAGCTGCCGTGCACGCTCGTCGGCACGCCGATCCGGTCCATGGCGTCCTGCACCGCGCGTGTCGCATCCGAAAGCGACACCTTGTCCGGCAGGTTGAAGGAGATGGTCGAGGCGGCGAACTGGCTCTGGTGATTCACTCCCAGCGGGGTATTGGTGGGACCGTAGCGAGCGAACGCCGACAGCGGCACCTGGGCGCCTCCGGACGTGCTGATATACACGCTGTTCAGGGTTTCCGGGCTTTGCCAGAATTCGGGGGCGGCTTCCATGACCACGCGGTACTGGTTGAGCGGATTGTAGATGGTCGATACCTGGCGCTGGCCGAAGGCGTCGTTCAGCGCCGCATCGATCATCTGCGGCGTAACGCCGAGCTTGGCGGCGCTGTCGCGGTCGATGACCAGCGAGGTCTGCAGACCCTTGTCCTCCTGGTCGGTGTTGACGTCGGCCAGCTGGGGCAGCTCGCCCAACGCCCGGCGCACGCGCGGTTCCCATACGCGCAGTTCATCGAGATCGTCAGCCTGCAGCGTAAACTGGTATTGCGCGTTGGCCTGGCGTCCGCCCACGCGGATGTCCTGCACCGGGACCAGGAACAGGGCAGCGCCAGGCTCGCGTGCGAGCTTGACGCGCAGCCTGGCGATGACCTGGTCCGCCGTAAGCTTGCGCGGCCCTAACGGCTTGAGCACCACGAACATAAATCCGCGGTTGCGCTGGCCGCCGCCGGTGAAAGCAACCACGTTCTCCACGTCCGGGTTCTGGCGCACGATCTCGACGAAGTCGGCCACCTTCTGCCGCATCGCCTGGAACGAAATACTCTGATCGGCCTGAATATTGCCCACCAGCCTGCCGGTGTCCTGCTGCGGAAAGAATCCCTTGGGCACGATGATGTAGAGGTATACGTTGAGGCAGATAGTGGCGGCTAGAAGTGCCAGCATCAGCGGCCCGTGGCGGAGCGCCCACGCGAGCGATGTCTCATACCAGCCGAGCACCGCGGCGAACGCGCGCTCGCTGGAATGGTATAGGCGCCCATGCGCGCGCGCGCCTTCCTGCCGCAGCAGCCGCGCGCACATCATCGGCGTGGTGGTAAGCGAAACCAGCAGCGAGATCAGTATTGCCACCGAGAGGACCACTGCGAACTCGCGAAACAGGCGTCCGATGATGCCGCCCATGAGCAGAATCGGGATGAACACCGCAATCAGCGACAGGCTCATCGACAGCACGGTGAAGCCGACTTCGCGGCTGCCTCGCAGCGCCGCCTGCATCGGCGACATGCCTTCCTCGATGCGGCGCGAGATGTTCTCCAGCACCACGATGGCGTCATCGACGACGAAGCCGGTGGCGATGGTGAGCGCCATGAGCGAAAGGTTGTCCAGGCTGTAGCCGCACAGGTACATCACGCCGAAAGTGCCGACTAGCGACACCGGCACCGCCACGCTCGGGATCAGCGTTGCGCGCCAATTGCGCAGGAACAGAAATACCACCAGGATCACCAAGGTTATGGAAACCATCAGCGAGCGCTCGGTGTCGCGCAGCGAGGCGCGGATGGTCGGCGTCCGGTCCAGCACCACCTCGAGGTCGATCGCGCGCGGGATCGAGGCGGCAAGCTCCGGCAGCACCGCCTTGACGCGGTCGACGGTATCGATGATGTTTGCGTTGGGCTGGCGGTTGAGGACCAGCAGCACCGCCGGTTTGCCGTTGGCCGAGCCGTCGTTGCGCAGATCCTGCACCGAGTCGACCACGTCACCCACGTCCGCGAGCCGCACGGCGGCACCATTGCGATAGGCGACGATCAGCGGCAGGTAGTCGGCCGCCTTCTTCGCCTGGTCGTTGGCAAGAATCTGCCAATGGTGCTCATCGTCCTCCACCGACCCCTTGGGTCGATTGACGTTGGTTGTCACAATGGCGGCGCGCACATCCTCCATGCCGATGCCGTACTTGTTGAGAGCGGCCGGGTTCAATTCCACCCGCACCGCCGGCAGCGAACTGCCGCCTACGCTCACCTGCCCGATGCCCTGCACCTGCGACAGCTTTTGCGCGAGGATGGTCGAGGCCGCGTCGTACATCTGGCCCCGGTTCATGGTCTTGGATGTGAGCGAGAGGATCATGATCGGCGCATCCGCCGGATTCACCTTGCGGTAGGTCGGGTTGCTGGGCAGGCCGGTAGGCAGCAGGCTGCGCGCGGCGTTGATCGCGGCCTGCACGTCGCGCGCGGCGCCGTCGATGTCGCGGTTGAGATCGAACTGCAGCGTGATGCGCGTCGAGCCGAGCGAACTCGACGAGGTGATTTCCGTGACATCGGCAATGCGGCCGAGCGCGCGCTCGAGCGGCGTGGCCACAGTCGCCGCCATGGTCTCCGGACTCGCCCCGGGCAATCCTGCCTGGACCGAAATGGTCGGAAAATCCACCTGCGGCAGCGGCGACACCGGCAGCAGCCGGAACGCGATCGCGCCCGCCAGCGCGATCCCCAGCGTGAGCAGCGTCGTCGCTACAGGCCGTTCGATGAAGGGCGCGCTGATGCTCATGCCTGGGCGCCTCCGGGCGGATTGCCGGACTGCCGGTGGGTCGCCGCGCGCACTCGCCGGGCCAGGCGGTCGAATGCGAGATAGATCACCGGCGTGGTAAACAGCGTCAGTACTTGCGAAAACAGCAACCCGCCCACCATGGTAATGCCGAGCGGATGGCGCAATTCGGAGCCGACGCCGGTGCCGAGCATCAGCGGCAACGCCGCGAGCAGTGCCGCCATGGTGGTCATCAGGATCGGCCGGAAGCGCAGCAGGCAAGCCTGGCGGATCGCCTCGCGCGGCGTCTTGCCCTCCACCCTTTCGGCCGCGAGCGCGAAGTCGATCATCATGATCGCGTTCTTCTTGACGATGCCGATCAACAGGATGATGCCGATGATGGCGATGATGTCTATGTCCTTGCCGGCGAGCATGAGCGCGAGCAGCGCGCCGACCCCGGCCGAGGGCAGCGTCGAGAGGATGGTCACCGGATGGATGTAGCTCTCGTACAGCACGCCCAGCACGATGTACATCGTCACGATCGCCGCGAGGATCAGCAGCAGCGTATTGTTCAGCGAGGACTGGAACGCAAGCGCTGCGCCCTGAAAACGCGCCTGCACGCTGAGAGGCAGTCCGATCTCGACCTGCGCCGCGCGGATCGCATCGACCGCGTGGCCGAGCGAAGAGCCCGGCGCGAGGTTGAACGAGATGGTCGCCGACGGAAACTGCGCCAGGTGGTTGATCAGCAACGGCGCCGTCTTCTCGCTCAC
>JADGRR010000394.1 GCA_017880745.1 Burkholderiales bacterium | reverse complement strand
GCCGATGAAGCAATTCTGGGACGGGACCGGCGCCCTCTGGTTGAAAGGTGCGCTCGCGGGCAAACCCGCAGCGGTGTTCACCTCCACCAGCAGCCTTCACGGCGGACAGGAGACGACGCTGCTGTCGATGATCCTGCCCCTGATGCACCACGGCATGATGATCGTCGGCCTACCCTACACCATGCCTGAGTTGTCCACGACCGAGACTGGAGGCACCCCCTACGGGGCCAGCCATGTCGCCGGCAGCGCCAGCGATTGGCCGATCAGCGCCGAGGAAAAAGCCCTCTGCATCGCGCTCGGCAAGCGCCTCGCCGGGATTGCGCTAAAACTGATCGCCTAGGGAAGCTCTGATTAAGTCCGTGACGCAATCAGAGCTTCCTCTGACTTCGGGGATTTACGCCCCGAAGGAAGTCCCCTTGGGGGACGCCCCGAAGGTCTCGATCCCCCTTGCGGGGAAAGTCCCCACCTCTTCGGCTGGTCCCGACCTTCGATCTCCCACCTTGGGGGACAAGGGGGCCGGGCTGAGAACGGAAAAGCGCCACCCCTTCCCTGATCCCCGTTGTTCATAGGCGTTCGAGATTGCAGAAGGCCCTTTACCTCGGCGCGTGCCTCAGTTTGCTGGCGCTGATATTTCTGTGCCTTGCCTGGGAATTATGGCTGGCGCCCCTCCGGCCCGGCGGCTCCTGGATGGCACTCAAAGCCCTGCCTTTGCTGTTGCCGCTACTGGGCGTACTGAACGGCCGGCGCTATACTTACCAATGGGCATCGATGCTGATCCTTGCATACCTTGCCGAAGGCGTAGTGCGCGCAGCCAGCGATAGCGGGATGGCGGCCGCATTGGCGCTGGCCGAAGCGCTACTGGCGCTGGGTTTCTTCGGCAGCGCCGTTTTCTACGCTCGCCGCAACCGCCCGCGCTGATCGAGGACAACCAGATGCGCATCGCCATTGCCGCTTTGCTCGCGTTGCCGCTGCTCGCAGCAGCGGAGCCGTATCCCAAGGGCGACCCTGTTGTCGGCAGGAAACTTGCCGCCGCAGCAGATTGTGCCAAATGCCATAGCGAGAGAGTCGGCGGCGACGGCTCGCGGATGTACACGCGCCCTGAGCGCAAGGTGAAAAACCCGAGACAATTGCTAACCCAGATCGGGGTCTGCAATACCCAGCTCAATACCGGCTGGTTCCCCGAGGATGAGGAACACGTCGCGGCCTTTCTCAACCGCGACTACTACAGGTTCAAATAGATTCCGCGGCGGCATATCCCTGCGGCGACCAGCTGCCGGCCCTGTCGGTCGAACATCGCCGCGGGTGACGCCCAAGCGCGCGCTATGAGCGCCCGGGTCTGCCGTCCTGCCCTCACGCGTCACCGAAAACGGAATCACCAGCCGGCCATGTCCCCTACAGCTGCGGGTTGATGCGCTCCACCTTGCTGTGCAGCTTGTTCAGAGCCGAGAGATAGGCCTTGGCCGAGGCGACGACGATGTCGGTGTCGGCACCGACACCGTTGACGATGCGCCCGGCCTTCTGCAGCCGCACCGTGACTTCGCCCTGCGACTCGGTGCCCTGCGTGACGGCGTTGACCGAGTACAGCATTAGTTCGGCGCCGCTGTTGGCGACGCTCTCGATCGCCTTGA
The DNA here is from genome assembly GCA_017880745.1 of Burkholderiales bacterium. Classification (GTDB taxonomy): domain Bacteria; phylum Pseudomonadota; class Gammaproteobacteria; order Burkholderiales; family SG8-39; genus 2-12-FULL-64-23. Next base: position 2,148 of record JADGRR010000394.1, on the reverse strand, counting down.
AGGTGGCATCCACCGGACCGTCGCCCTGCGACTCGGCGCGGCGCTCGGCCCCGCCCTCGGCCAGGACCACGCGCGCGTGGGGGCGCTCGGCGGTGCCGCTCGCCTGAGCCATGTCCACCAGCTTCCAGTGCTCGCTCAGGGCCGCGACCGCCTCGCCCGACATCAAGGCGTGGATGTCCTCGTCGAATATCTCGTGTTTCTTGTCGGCCAGGTCCTTGAAGCGGGTGAAGGCGGCGTTGATCGCCTGGTCCGATTCAACCTCTATGCCCAATTCCTTCAGGCGCGCCTTGAACGCGGTGCGGCCGGAGTGCTTGCCCAGCACCAGCTTGTTCGCGTTCCAGCCCACGTCCTCGGCGCGCATGATTTCGTAGGTTTCGCGGCTTTTCAGCACGCCGTCCTGATGGATACCCGCCTCGTGCGCAAACGCATTGGCGCCGACAATGGCCTTGTTGGGCTGTACCGGGAAACCGGTGATGCCGGAGACGAGCTTGGACGCAGGAACAATCTGGGTCGCATCGATGCGCGTATCGCAGGGAAACACATCGCGGCGCGTGCGCACCGCCATCACGATTTCCTCGAGCGAGCTGTTGCCGGCGCGCTCGCCGAGGCCGTTGATGGTGCACTCCACCTGGCGCGCGCCGTTCATCACCGCGGCGAGCGAATTGGCCACCGCCAGGCCGAGATCGTTGTGGCAGTGCACCGACCAGACCGCCTTGTCGGAATTGGGGATGCGCTCGCGCAGGGTGCGGATCAGGGCGCCGAACTGCTCCGGCAAAGTGTAGCCGACCGTATCCGGAATGTTGACCGTTCTCGCCCCCTCCTTGATCACCGCCTCGAGCACACGGCACAGGAAGTCGACGTCCGAGCGGCCCGCGTCTTCCGGCGAGAATTCGACGTCGTCGGTGAACTTGCGCGCGAAGCGTACGGCATTGACGGCGTCGGTCAGCACCTGGTCGGGCGTCATGCGCAGCTTTTTTTCCATGTGGATGGGAGACGTGGCGATGAAGGTGTGGATGCGGCCAGACTTTGCGGGTTGGATCGCCTCTGCCGCGCGGGCGATGTCCTTGTCGTTGGCGCGCGACAGACCGCACACGGTGCTGTCCTTGATGATTTCCGCCACTGCGCGCACCGCCTCGAAATCGCCATTGGACGCCGCCGGGAAGCCTGCCTCGATCACATCCACGCGCATCTTCTCCAGCAGCCGCGCGATGCGCAGCTTCTCTTCCTTGGTCATGGAGGCGCCGGGGCTCTGTTCGCCATCGCGCATGGTGGTGTCGAATATGATCAAGTGGTCCTTCATCTCAGCCTCCAGTCAATAAATACGGATTGAATAATCCTGGCCTGCGCCGGGTTGGCGCAGGGTTCGAACAAACCAAATTGTGGGGTGGGTTATGTGCGCGCGGGGCGCAGCAGCAGGCCGGCCAGCAACAGCAGGCTGCTAAGGAAGGCGGTTAACGCTGTGGTGTAGAAAACCATGAGTGCAATATATCGGCTTTCCCGCGATTAGGCAATAGGCCGCTTCCGGCGCCGGTTCCACACCCACACCACATAGCCGGACACCGAATAGGCGACGAACAGCAGGAACAGCACGGTCGGCGGATGGGTGGAAATCAGGGTTACGGCAAACACCACCAGAAGGATGGCCCAGAAAGGCACGCTGCGCCGGAAGTTGATGTCCTTGAAGCTGTAGAAGGGGATGTTGCTCACCATGGTGATTCCGGCAAAAAGCGTGATGATGCAGGCGATCCAGCGCATGGTGCTCACCGCCTCGATCTTGAAATCGTCCACGACCCAGATGAAGCCTGCGACCAGCGCGGCCGCCGCCGGGCTCGGCAATCCCTGAAAATAGCGCTTGTCGACCACCTCGATATTGGTGTTGAAACGCGCCAGCCGCAATGCTGCTCCGGCGCAGTAGACAAAGGCGGCGATCCAGCCGATCCGGCCCATGCTTCTCAGTGCCCATTCGTACATGACCAGTGCCGGCGCGGCGCCAAACGACACCATGTCGGAAAGGCTGTCATACTCGGCGCCGAATTCGCTTTGTGTGTGGGTAAGGCGCGCGACGCGCCCGTCCAAGCCGTCGAGCACCATGGCGATAAAGATCGCCACCGCCGCCTGGTCAAAGCGCGTGTTCATCGCCTGCACGAT
>JADGRR010000036.1 GCA_017880745.1 Burkholderiales bacterium | reverse complement strand
TGGCTGACGGTGGTATTTTTTTCCGCCCTCATCTTTTTCGGCGCCGGCAGGACCGCGTCGGACTTGCACATCCGCTTCATCGCACCGAAACATCCGCCGCGGGGGCGTCTGTCGAGCATCGTCATCACGTGCTTCGCCATCGTCGCGCTCGCCTGGCTAACGCGCATCGCATACGCGGCTTATCAGGGCGCCCAGCGCGCCGAACCACGCGCGAGTCATAGCTCGCTCTATCTACCGAACCTGCGGCGGTTGTGAGAACGACATCTTCCGGCGCGTAGTAAGCGGCCGCATGGTGGAGAACGGCCAGCAATAACTCGTCGCAACGGCCGGGCAGCGTGGCCGGCGCACCGGCAAAGTTCTGAAACGCCATCTTTTGTCCTACAATAGGCTGCGACAAGCCCTCGGCGCGTATGGGCACTGTCGACCAAGGGCAATGACCGCGATTAAGGGAGCAAAAACAATGGCGCTTACTCTTCCCAAGCTCAAGCTTCCCACGCCCGCTCTCACCAGGAAGCAGCTTGCGGCTGTCGTCGGCGGGTTGGTCGTGCTGCTTGTGGCCGGCTGGTTCGGCTGGCAATACTTCGAGGGCGGCGGACCGGCGCCGGTTGCGCCAAGCAAACCTCAACCCGTCATAGCGGCAAAACCGCCCGCAGCAGCGACAGCCGCCGCCCCGGCCGATGCGGGCCCGGCGCCCGACAAGCTGATCGAGGACGCGCTGCTCGCCTCAGGGTTGAAACGCCAACTGGACCAACTGCCGCAGCAGTTGATCGCCGGCGTCAGGCAATCCGGCACGCAGCGGGCGTCGCCCGCGCTCGTCAAGGCGATCGAAAATGCGGTGGCAGAATCGTTTACGGCACAGGGTTTTCATGACCGCGTAAGCGCCGATCTGAAGAAGAATTTCGATCAGAGGCGCCTGCAGGCGCTGCTCAAGGATTTTTCCACGCCGGCAGCGAAGCGCATGATCGAACTGGAGCAGGTTGCGCCGTCGCCCGAGGAGTTCGCTCGATTCGCCCGCAGCCCGGCCGCGACCCGGCCTTCGTCCCAGCGCGCGAGTCTCATCAAGCGCATCGATGCCGCGACCAGGGCAAGCGACCTGGCTGTCGACGTCGCCTTCTCTTCCATGAAGGCGGTCGCATCGGGCATCGTTGGCGAGGGAGCCGGAAAGGCCGCCGCAGTCGACAAAGCGATCGAAAAACAGCGCGCTGTCGCGACGCAAAAGATCCGCGCCGCGACCTTGCTCAACCTGGCATTCAGCTTCAGGGATGCGAGCGACGCCGACCTGGAGGCGTACGCCACGATTTACGAGGCGGAGAACAGCAAGTGGTTCACCGACATCGTCTATGCATCGCTGCTGGAAGAAGTGAAGAGCGCTTCGGCGAAGGCCGGGGAGCGCATCGGCTCGCTCGCGAGCAAGCCTGCAGCGCCGGCCGCGAAGCCGGCCCGGTCAAAGGCGGGCGCAGACGCAAGAACCTGCCTGGGCTTGGCCACGGACCGTGCAATCATGACCTGCGCCGAGAAATACCGCTAAGGAACGAAGGCGGGCAAAGGCACCTAGCCTGCCCGCTGGCGTAAGCGCAACCGCTCGCTCGCTGCCCGCACGCGGGCCGCCTACATCACCCGGTGCGTGAGCGCCGGCAGGCTTTGCCGCACGCGTGCGATCTCGGCATGATCGATCTCGGCGGTAACCACGCCCGGCCCGCTCGCAAGAACTGCGAGCACCTTGCCCCAGGGATCGATGATCATGCTGTGGCCGTAGGTGTCGCGGCCGTTCTGGTGGTGCCCGCCCTGCGCCGGGGCGAGGACATAGGCCTGGTTCTCGACCGCGCGGGCGCGCAGCAACATCTCCCAGTGCGCAATACCCGTGGTGGCGGTGAAGGACGAGGGCACGAGGATGAGATCTACCACGCCCATCTTGCGGTACATCTCGGGAAAGCGCAGATCGTAACAGATCGACAGCCCCATCCGGCCAAACGGCGCGTCGACCGTCACCACCTCGCTCCCGGGCTCGATGCTGCGGGACTCCTGGAAACGCTCCGTGCCCAGGTCGAAGCCGAACAGGTGGATCTTGTCGTAGCGTGCTACACGCCGGCCGGACTCATCGAACACGAGGCAGCTGTTTCTCACCTTGTTCGCGTCGGCGCACTCGAGCGGCGCCGAGCCGCCGACCAGCCAAACCTTGTTCCGCGCCGCGGCCTCGGCGAGAAAGTCCTGTATCGGCCCGTGCCCGTCGGCTTCGCGCACGTCAACCTTGTCGCGATCGCGCAAGCCGAGAATGCAGAAATACTCGGGCAACGCCACCAGCTGCACGCCTTCGCCTGCCGCTCGCGCGATCAATTCGGCGGCGACCGCGAGGTTCGCCTGCACCTCGGGCCCGGACACCATCTGCACTGCCGCTACCGTGAATTTGCCTTCAGCCATGAATATTATTCCTGTCGTCCGCTCGATGACGGGTGATGCGTGCTGCGGCCGGCGTTCGGCTCGCTGCTCATTTCGCTTCGCTCGCGGTGCTATCGCTATTCGGTTGCCCGCGCGCCAGTTTCTCCACCTTGGGATCGGCCCAGGTGCCGGTCACCGAATATTCGAAGGCGAAGGCCTGCCCCAGCGGGTCCTTGAGCAGGCGCTGCGCCAAAAATGACGCAACCCCCGTTATCGGATTGGCAAGAAGCACAAGGCCCGCCACCGACAGGCTGTCGCCTACGCTCGGCACCACGCGCACCTTGAGCGCCTGTGTTTCCTGCGCAAGATCGATGTTGCCGGACATCGCCACCTGCGCCGACGGCCCCTTCATGCTGAAGTCTTGCGTGCGCAACACCCCCTTCGCAACCGCGGCCGTGCCGGTGATGGTATCGAAGGCGAAGCCCTCGCTGAAAATATCGCGGAAGTCGAGGGTCAAGCGGCGCGGCAGCGCCTGCAGGCTGAGGATGCCCAGCAGTTTGCCGATGCCCGGTTCGATCTTGAGGAACTGCCCTTTCTGCGCAATCAGCGACAGGTCTCCGGCAAGACTCGGGTAATCGATGGTTTGCGGGTTGCCCGCCCAGGCGAGCTTGCCCAGCAGCTTGGCGCTGCCGCGCTGCATGCTCCCCGGATAGCCGAAGCGCTCCAGATATTTGCCCACGTCGCTGATTTCGAGCTTGAGGTTTACGCTGGTGCGCTGTTGCGCGGCGACGCCCTGCCACAGGCCGTCGCCGCTCAACTGGCTTTCGGGCGTGGTCAGCGTCAGCTTGTCGATGCGCCAGTCGCGCCCCTCGTTCACCGCTGCCAGTTCCAGCCGTCCGAGTTTCCTGTCGCGCGCTACCAGGTTGTCGGCGACGATGTCGAGTCCGGGCAATTCCGTCGGCGGCGTATCGTCCGCCAATTTTCCGGGAGTGGGCTCTGGAAACGTGAAATGCGAAAGGCGCGCGCTCACCCGCCCCTTGCCCAGAGAGCGCCAGCGCACGTCGCCTTCGAGTTCGCGCGCATCGATGTTGGCGAGCCAGTCGGTGCCCTGAAAACCGGCGCGCAGAGTGACGTTGTTAATGCGCTTGCCGTATATATCCAGCGCGCCGACCTTGAGGTTGAGTGAAGACAGCTGCGCCTGAGCGCCGGGCGCGCCGCCGAACACGTGCAGCCATTGGTCGAGGTCGAGTTCGGGTGCGTTGCCGCTGATGACGATACCCTTTTCGGGCAGCCTGGGCGGCTCGTTGAGGCCGACGGCCCCGCGCTCGATCACCATCTTTCCGTCCTCGCGGCGGCGGTGTATCTCCATGCGCACGACCTTGCCGATATCCAGGGTGTTGCGATCCCCCGGCGGCGGCCCCGCCGCGCCGACGCGCTGGTCCTCGGCGATGATGGTGCGCTCGAACCGCAGCGGCAGCACGTCGCCTGGCGCCTTGTTGAGCGGCGCCGGCAGCGTCGAGCCTATTCCCTGCAGGCCGGATTCCACCACGATATTGGCGCCGCGCTTGCCGAAACTCATGCTCGAACTCCACGCGGTCGTGCCGCTCACCTGCCGCAGCAGCGGCTGTTCCAGCACCGACTGCAGCAGCGCCGCGTTGAGCGTGCCCCGCGCATTGACGGCAATGCTGCCATCGCGCTGGTTGGCCATGCTGATCGCGACCGGGCCGCCGAGAAACTGCGCATTGACTGCGCGCATGCTCACGCCACTGTCGGTGAAATCGAGCCGCCCGCTCACCTGCTCCACCGGCGGCCAATCCGTATCGATGCTCACCCGATTGCCGATGAACTGATAGCTGCCCGCCACCCTGGCGTCGGCCAGGCGCGCGAGCGGCAGGTCGAGCTTGAGCTGCAGCCGGCCGTTGCCCGCCGCGCCCATATTCGCCGTGATTCCGCCGGTCAGGTTATTCACCGGGCTTTGCGCGATGAACTTCAGGAACTCCGCGGTCGGACCTTCGGCCTGGCCGGTTACCGCGAGCACGCGGTCCGGCGTGAACATATCCGGCAGCGCGACGTGCGCATTGATCACCTTCGCGCCGAGCACGCTCGCCCTGTTGCTCATCACATCCATGCGCCTGCCGTCGAAATGCAGTTGTCCAGTGATGCCGGAGATGTCCGGCCAGCCCTCGGCGTAGTGCAAAGTCGCGTCCGCCACTTTGGCCGCAATCTGGAACACGCCGCCTTTTGCGCTCTGGAACGGAAAGTCCTTGAGGTCGCCTTTGAGGCGCAGGCTGACTTCGCTCGCGTGCCCGGCAAGCAGGGCGCGATCGAGCCAATCCAGCGCGGCCCTGTTCATGAAAGGAATGTAGCGCACCACATGGCGCGCGTCGGTGCGGTTCAGCCGCGCCGTGAAATCGATCACGCCGGGGCCGCCCGCCGCGGTGGTGTAATTGCCGAAGGCGGTTCCGGCCAGGTCGGCGTTGGCAAAGGCGATATTGGACAGTTTGAGCTGCAACTCGCCCTGCACGTGACTCCATCCGAGCTGCGCCGTGAGCGTGTCGAAATCGCGCGCCGGTTCGGCGAATACGCGCGGCAGTTCTACGCTCGACTTGGCCGCGTTGAGCAGCACGCTGCCGCCCTTTTCGTTGCCATCGATGTTGCCGCTGATGCCCGAGAACCCGGGCAGCCCGGCGTAGGCGCGCATGCTGAGCCGGTCGAAATGCCCGCGTACGCTGTAGCGCTGCGGATTCGGCAGCGGCCCCTGCCAATCGAAGTGCACGTCGCCGACGCTGCCCTGAGGCGTGGCGTCGGCGAGCAGCTTGCGCATATCCTGCGGCAGGGGCAGGTACTCGCCGAGGAGCGCCAGCGGCTGCAGCTCCAGCGCGGCGATGCGCACCTCGCCCTGCTCGGCACGCCTGCCGTCGCCGGGCTGCCACTGCACCTCGAACTGCGCCGGCGGCAGGGTTTCTCCGGATTGCAGCGCCAGCGCCACCTGCTTGCCGGCGATTTCGTAGCCGCCGCGCGCGCGCTTCGCCGACAGACGCCCCTGCAGCGAGCGCATCTCCAGCAGGGGCAGCTCGGGCGCGAGGCGCGCGCTGATGTTGCCCAGCGCGACGTCGGCAGTGGCCTCGTCGAGGCGCTTGTCGGCAAACCCCAGCCACAGCCTCAGGCCCCCCTGTCCGTGCTGGATTTCCAGCGGGTAGTCGATCCAGGCGCGCCAGGCCGCGAGGTCGGTATAGGCGAGTTCGGCATAGAGCTTGCCGTTCCAGGCCTGCAACTGTTCGAAGGTCCCGCCTTCCAGGTCGCCGCGCAGATCGAGCGCGGCGGCGAGCTCGCGCGGCGGCTGCGCGCGCAGCGCGAAACGATGATGGCTGCCGCGGTTGCGCATGACGAAGTTCAGACCGGCGAGAGACAACAGCGGCGCCTGGCGCAGCTGATCCTCCCAGCTCACCTGCGCGTCGCGGATGATGACTTCGCGCTGCGCCAGCAGCCAGTTGGAGAAACCGCCGCCCGTCTCCTCCGGGTTGAGCTTGACGCCGGCGACGTAGAGCGTCCCCGCAGTATCGCGGCGGATATTCAGATTGGGTTTGTCCAGGGACAGGGAATCGAAGCGCAATGTGCCGAAGGCAAGCGAATCCCATGACAGGGTGCAGGACACCGCGGGCAGCGACAGCGCGACGCGGCCTTCCTGATCGTACAGTTGCACGTCGGTCAGCGCGAGGTAGGGGCGCAGGCGCTGCCAGCCGGAATCGACGCTGCCGATGCTGACGCGCTGGCCGATGTTGCGCGAAATGATCTGCGCGATGGCCTCCGGATGGTCCTCGATCTGCGGCAGAATCCAGAAGCGCAGCGCCAGCACCACCGCCGCGAAGCCGAAATAGACCACGAGCGCGGCGATGCTGCCGATGCGCAGCAGCTTGCGCACGAGGCTGCGACGCGCCGGCGCGACCCCGAGTTCCGCCAGCGGCGAGAAATCTTCTTCTGCCGGCGGCGTGGCGCTAGTTTCGGTGTGATCGGGCTGCACCATCCGGTGGCGAATTTTCCATGCAAGTCGAGCGCGTTCCGGCGAAGACCCTAAAATGAACGCGCGAACCGAAAAAAAAGAGACAATGTAGCGTTTCATTTTACCTGCAAAAGAACCAAAGATGCCCCCAGATAAGGGTTTTCCACTAGGCGCGCCGGCTGGTTCGCGCTACGCGCAGCGCCTGGCGCAGGCGCGGCCGCAACTGTTCCAGGCCGCGCTTGCCGCCATCGAGCAGCCGTTCGGCGCCGAGGCCATGCGCGCATTCCTCGCGGCGCAGCCGGCCGGCGACGAAACGAAGCTCAAACGCGCGCTGCGGCAACTGCGTCAGCAGGTCATGCTGCGCGTGCTGCTGCGCGACTTGAGCGGGCGCGCGCCGCTGGCGGAGGTGGTCGCGAGCATGAGCGACCTGGCCGAACTGAGCCTCGGCTACGCGCTCGAACACCTGTGCATCTGGCAGGAAGCGCAGCACGGCGCGCCCGTGGCGAACGGCAAGCGGCAGGCGCTGATCGTGATCGGCATGGGCAAGCTGGGCGGACGCGAACTCAACGTCTCCTCCGACATCGACCTGATTTTCGTTTATCCGGAGGAAGGCGAGACCGTTTGCGAGCGCGCGGGCCAGAGGCAGCTGTCCAATCACGAGTATTTCACCCGCCTCGCGCGGAAGCTGATCAATGCGCTTGCCGACATCACCGAGGATGGCCAGGTGTTCCGCGTCGATATGCGCCTGCGGCCGAACGGCGATTCCGGCCCGCTCGCCTGCAGCTTCGATGCGCTGGAGAACTACTTCATTGCCGAGGGACGCGAATGGGAGCGCTACGCCTGGATCAAGGCGCGCATTGTGGCTACGGGCAGCAACGCGAGCGTTGCCGCAGGCGCCGCGAGCGGCGACTCCAGCGTTGTTGTTACGAGCAGCGACGCGAGCGTTGCTGCAGGCGCCGCCAGCGGCGACTCGACGTCTGCCGCGAACGGCAACGCGGGGCCTGGCGCGAACGCTAATGCGGGCATTGCCGCCGCCGGCGGCGATCTCGCGCGCGAGCTCGCCGCCATCGCCCGGCCTTTCGTGTTCCGCAAGTACCTCGACTTCGGCGCGTTTGCGGCGATGCGCTCGCTGCACGCGCAGATCCGCGCCGAGGTCGCGCGACGCGACTTGTCCGGGCATATCAAGCTCGGCCCGGGCGGCATACGCGAGATCGAATTCATCGCTCAGGCATTCCAGTTGATACGCGGCGGGCGCGATCCGCAGCTGCAGACCCGACCGACCCTGGAAGTGCTGGCGCTGCTGCAGAAGAAAGGACTGCTACCCGTGGAAACGGTGGCCGAACTGGGCGCGGCCTACGACTTCCTGCGCCGGCTGGAGCATCGCCTGCAGTACCTGGACGACGCCCAAACCCACGAGTTGCCCGCGGGAAGAGAAGACCGGGAGCTGATTGCCGCGGCCATGGGCTTTGACGATTACGCCGGATTCATGACCCGGCTGGACGCGCATCGCGAGCAGGTGTCGCGCCATTTCGACGGCGTGTTCGCCGGTCCGGTGCAGGACGTGCACGCCTGCGCGCCGCTGTGGATGGGGGAGCTCGACGCAGAAGCGGCGCACGATCGGCTCGCCGTGCTCGGCTTCACCGATACCGGCGCCGCGCTGACACGGCTCGCCGGGGCACGCGCATCGCAACGCTATTTGCAGCTCCCGGAGGCGAGCCGCGAGCGCTACGACGCCCTGGTGCCGCGTGTGATCGAGCTCGCGTCCAAGACCGGCGCGCCCGAAGCCGCGCTGGCGCGCGCGCTCGATCTGCTCGAAGCCATCAGCCGGCGCGGCGCGTATCTGGCGCTGCTCTATGAATACCCGCAGGCGCTGGAGAAGGTGGTGCAGCTCCTGGCCGCATCGGGCTGGGCCGCGGCCTACGTCACGCGCCATCCGCTGCTGCTGGACGAGCTGCTCGACGCGCGCACGCTCTATGCGGCGCCGGACTGGAAGGAATTCGCCGCCGGCCTGCGCGCGCAGCTCGCGCGCCACGAGGGCGACGCCGAGCGGCTGATGGACGTGCTGCGCGAAGCGCACCACGCCCAGGTGTTCCGCCTGCTGGCGCAGGACCTGGCGGGTCAGCTCACGGTGGAAGTGCTGGCCGACCATCTGTCGGCGCTCGCCGACCTGATGCTGGCGATCACGCTGGAGCTGTGCTGGGCGCAGCTGCGCAACCGCCACCGCGACGCGCCGCGCTTTGCCATCGCGGCCTACGGCAAGCTCGGCGGAAAGGAACTGGGCTACGCCTCGGACCTGGACATCATTTTCCTGTACGACGACGCCGATGCGCGCGCGCCCGAGCTGTACTCGCGCCTGGCGCAGCGCATCAACACCTGGCTCACCAGCGCGACGCCCTCGGGCGTGCTGTTCGAAACCGACCTGCGCCTGCGGCCGAACGGAGACAGCGGGCTGATGGTGAGTTCGATGGACGCGTTTCGCGAATATCAGGAGAAGGATGCCTGGGTGTGGGAGCATCAGGCGTTGACGCGCGCGCGCTACTGCGCCGGCGATGGCGCAGTCGGCGCCGCGTTCGAGGCGGAGCGCATCGCGATCCTGCGCCGCAGCCGCGATCCGGAGGCACTGCGGCGTGAGGTCATCTCGATGCGGCAGCAGATGGCGGACGGCCACCCCAACCGCAGCGACTTGTTCGACCTGAAGCACGACCGCGGCGGCATGATAGACATCGAGTTCATCGTGCAGTACCTGGTGCTGGCGCAGGCGCACCGCTACCCGCAACTGACCGGCAACCTGGGCAACATCGCGCTGCTGAAAATGGCGGGGGAACTCGGACTGATCCCGCTCGCCACGGCCATGACCGTGCGCGACGGCTACCGCGAATATCGCAAGCTGCAGCACGCGCTCCGGCTGAACGGCGCGCAGTACGCGCGCGTCGAGCCCGGGCCGCTGGCGCATTACATCGAGGCGACGCTGGACCTGTGGCAAGCCGTGTTCGCCTCCGGAGCAACTGGCCCTGCGGCGGGGCAAAGCTGACACGCCCGCCGCTCGGGACCGCCCGGAAACCGGCGCCAGCCGGGCGTCTTCGTCAACCAGCTCAGCGACGGCGACGCGGCGCACCGATCTGCGTGCTCGCGGTCGTCCATCGACGCAGTTACCCGGCACACCTTGGGGTTTGAAGTTCATGGCCTGGCGCGATGCGTCGAAAATTGACCGTGGTCAATGATGAGTGCCAGCCCGGCTCGCTACGATGGCGCACCGAATCGATCGGCCGCGCGCTGATCGGCCGGCAGCGCGGAAAGTGCAACAGTTTCGCCTAGGACGCCCCTTGATGACCAGAAACACAGGAGAAACCATGTCCGCAACATTGGAACAAGCCACCATGAACACCGCAAAAGAGACCTTGGAAATGACTGACGGGTTTCATCTTGTAATCGATGCCCTGAAACACAACGGCATTGACACCATCTTTGGTCTGGTTGGCATTCCCATCACCGACCTGGCCCGCCTGGCCCAAGCTGAAGGAATGCGCTTCATCGGCTTCCGCCATGAACAAAACGCCGGGAATGCGGCTGCAATCGCCGGCTATATGACCCAAAAGCCGGGAATTTGCCTGACCGTGTCGGCACCAGGCTTTTTGAACGGCCTGACCGCATTGGCCAATGCTACGACCAACTGCTTCCCGATGATCCTGATCAGCGGCTCCAGCGAACGCGAGATCGTCGACCTGCAGCAGGGCGATTATGAAGAAATGGATCAGCTCAATGCGGCCAAACCATTCGCCAAGGCGGCCTACCGCATTAACAAAGCCGAAGATATCGGTATCGGCATTGCGCGCGCGATTCGTGCGGCCGTCTCAGGCCGTCCCGGCGGCGTCTATCTGGACCTGCCGGCGCAATTGCTCGGCCAGTCGCTGGACGCAGCCCGCGGCAAAAAATCGCTGGTGCGCGTGGTCGACCCGGCACCGCGTCAGATCCCCGCCCCGGATTCGGTCAAACGCGCGCTCGACCTGCTCAAAGGCGCCAAGCGCCCACTCATCCTTCTTGGCAAAGGCGCTGCATACGCCCAGGCCGACGCCGATATTCGTGCGTTGATCGAAAAGACCGGCATCCCGTATCTGCCGATGTCCATGGCCAAAGGCCTGCTGCCCGACACCCATCCTCAATCGGCTTCGGCCGCCCGCTCTTACGTTCTGGCGGAGGCCGACGTCGTGATGCTGATCGGCGCCCGGCTGAACTGGCTGCTTTCTCACGGCAAGGGCAAGACTTGGGGTGCGCCGAAACAATTCATCCAGATCGACATCGCGCCCACGGAAATCGACAGCAACGTGGCGATCGCCGCGCCCGTGATCGGCGACGTCGGCTCCTGCGTGTCGGCGCTGCTGGCAGGCATCAACTCAGGCTTTGGCAAGCCGAGCGCCGAGTGGACGGGCGCGATCGCGGAGCGCAAAGACAAGAACCTGACGAAGATGGCGGCCACGCTCAACCAGAATCCGTCGCCGATGAACTACCACAGCGCGCTGCGCGCGATCCGCGATGTGCTGAAGACACGTCCGGACATCAACGTCGTCAATGAAGGCGCCAACGCCCTCGATTTCACCCGCAGCATCGTCGACATGTACCAGCCGCGCAAGCGTTTCGACGCCGGCACCTGGGGCATCATGGGCATCGGCATGGGTTATGCCATCGGCGCGGCGGTCACGAGCGGCCTGCCTGTCGTTGCCATCGAAGGCGACAGCGCTTTCGGTTTCAGCGGCATGGAACTCGAGACCATCTGCCGCTACCGGCTGCCGGTTGTCACCGTGATCTTCAACAACAACGGCGTTTACAAAGGCTGCGATCCCAACCTCAACCCCAAGGGACCCGATGTCGCAGTGACCGCTTTCGTCAAGGGAGCGCGCTACGACAAGATGATCGAAGCATTCGGCGGCATCGGCTATAACGTCACCACGCCGGCGGAACTGACCAAGGCATTGACCGAAGCGATCGCGGCGGGCAAGCCGGCGCTCATCAACGCCGCGATCGACGAAGCAGCGGGTACCGAGAGCGGCCGCCTGATCAATCTGAACCCGAAAAGCGCCGCGGCCAAGAAGTAAGTGCGTCTAGTAGAACCGCCATTAGACGCCTGACTGAGGGGAGAACGAGGGGCCAAGGAAGGGGTGGGCCCCTTCCTCTCCCACCCGGATCCGCGTATGTCGTATTGGGCCCTTAGTCGAAGCTGACGATCTCGATCCAGTTGGCGCCTTTACCGGTGGGGTACTTGTCCAGCAGTTTGAGCGCGCCGCTCGCCTGGTCGATCGCATAGACCGAAATGGTTTCCGATTTTTCCCCGCTCGCGACCAGGAACCTGCCCTTGGGATCGATGGCGAAGCCGCGCGGCTGGCGCTCGGTGGGCACGCTCGACAGATAGCCGAGCTTGCCGCTGGCGCCGTCCACGCTGAACGCCGCGAGGGTGCTGGTGGTGCGCTCCGAGATGTAGAGGAACCTGCCGTTCGGGGTCAGGTGGATGTCCGCGGCCCAGATGTCGTTGTCGGTGTTGCGCGGCGGCGGCCCCCCCGGCGCGCCGACCGCCCCGCGCGGCGCACCGGGCACGAGCTTGGACTCGGGCGGCAGCCCGGATGCAGCGCTCACTTCGGCGAGCAGCCCCGTCCTTGCGTCGAGCGCGAACGTCGTGACCGTCCCCTGCAGCTCGCTCAGGACGTAGAGGAAGCGGTTGTCGCCGGAGGTGACGAAATGGCGCGGGCCCGTCGCAGGCTTCATCAGGAAGACCGCGGGCGTGTTCGAGCTCAGCCGGCCGGACTTCGCATCGAAGTTGAACTGGAACATCTCGTCGCTGCCCAGGGTCGGGACGTAGGCGAACTTGTTGCTCTCGTCGACGCGGATCGAGTGCGCGTTGCGTCCCACCGGGACCACCTGCAGCGCCTCGGCAGCGACGCGGCCGTCCGCGCCGACCGCGTTGACACTGACGAGGTGGGCGCCATAGGACGCGCCGAACAGGAAACGCCCGGTCCTGTCGAGCGAAATGTAGGGAAAGCTCTCGGCCGTAGGCGTGCTCGACAAATGCGTCAGTGCGCCGGTCCCGGGGTTGATGGCATAGGCGTGCACCGAAAACGGCTTGGAGCGCGACGCCGCGTACAGAAAGCGGCGATCCAGGCTCAACGCCATCGGCATGACCACGCCCGCCACCTTGACGCGCGCCCCCGGCAGCAGCTTGCCGTCGGGCTGCATGCTGTAGGTGCCGATGTCGCCATCGTCGGCGTTTGAGACGTAGACGAACGTTCCCGCCAGCGCCGGCGCGGCGGCGAGCATCGATGCCATTGCTGCCACGGTGATCCCTCTCCGCAATGTTGCGTAAGCTTTCATGGTCTCCTCCTTGTATTGTTGGGTAGCGCGGTCCGGCGTCCGGATCGCGACGGCCAAGCCGAATGCCGTTTGGTGCGGAAGCTTAGCCGAAATGAGGGATGAACTGTCAACAGGAACGGAGCAGGGGCCGATAGCCGAATAACAGGCGCATGCACGTGTCCGTCGTTGGCGCGACTTGCGGACCCCTCGGGCCGCTGGCTCGAATTATCAGGTGATGCGCAGCATTGAGGCTGTAGAAAGACAGGCCGCATTGCGTTTGTCTCGACAATGAGCG
>JADGRR010000035.1 GCA_017880745.1 Burkholderiales bacterium | reverse complement strand
CTCCAGTTCCTCCAACAACTCTATCTTTCGCACAACGAGCTCACTTCACTGCCCGTTGAGATCACGCGCCTCACTGCTCTTCAGGAGCTTGCGCTAAATTCTCTCCGGCCGCGGCGGCGGCGCTGTGTTCGGGATAGTGGCTGCGCGCACCAGGCTGCGCAGGAGCAATGTATTGCGCTACATCAAGGCAATTGCCCCCTTCCAAGCTAGAATTCCGGGGTCACGTCGTTATCCGGGAAGGAGAACACCTTGGCAACCCGCACTCAGCCGCAATCTGCCGGCATCTCGATTCGTCGTACCAAAGCGCAGGATATGGAAGCGGTGGTCGCACTGGACGCGACGTTCGTGGGTCACCCCCGGCAGTTCTATTTTCAGCGTCGTCTCAAAGCGGCCCTTGACCAGACCGAGCGCCATGTTCAATTTTCGGCGGAGCAGGACGGCAAGTTCGTCGGCTTCATCAAGGCGCGGAAATTGCTGGGGGAGTTCGGCCAGGCGGCGACGGCATTGCGGCTGGAGGCGATGGCCGTAGTGCCGGATAAGCAGCGACTAGGCATCGGCTCAGCGCTGCTGGCCAGGCTCGAGAGCGAGGCGAAGCGCATGGGCGTACCGGCAATCCGGACCATCTCATCATGGCGCGACCACGCGGTCATGCAGTTTTTCGATTGTGCCGGCTTCGAATTTTCGCATAACCTGGTCCTCGACTGTTCGATGCGGCAAAACCGGGTCACGGCGCATGACGGCGACAAGATCCTGGCACCCGCGCACGTCACCGGCTTTTCGGCAACTGAAGTGGACTACAGCGCGGCTGCCGCTAACGACTTCGAGGCGCTCGCGGGCGACGAGTTCGAGGTGCGCGCGCTCAAGGCCGGCGACTTCGACGACATCATTCGCATCGATCAAAAGGTCATCGGCCGCAGGCGCGAGGCCTACATCCGCGAACTGGTCGATGAGGCGATGAACGATTCCGCCGTGCGCGTGTCTCTGATGGCGAGCGTGGACGGCATGGCTGCAGGCTTCGTGATGGCGCGCACCGACTTTGGCGATTACGGCCGCGCGGAGCCGGTGGCAGTGGTGGATACCATCGGGGTGGACCCGGGTTACGCAAACCGCGGCGTGGGTCATGCGCTGTTGTCGCAGCTCTTTGTGAACCTGGAGGCGCTGCGTGTGGAGCGCGTGGAAACGGAGGTTGCGTGCGAGAACTTCGCCCTGCTCGGGTTCTTCTATGATGTCGGCTTCGAACAGTCGCAGCGCCTGTCGTTTGACAAGCGGGTGGGATAAGCGCTGCACGCTTGCTTAGAGGCCATTTCAGAATTACCGAAATGGCCTCTGATTCAGGGGAGCACGAGGGGAGATATCCCCTCGTTTTGAAATAAGCTCGTCGACGGAAGTTCCACCGTCATCATGCGCTTTGCGCGCTTGCCTTGCGCCTGCCGGGAAAGGCGAGCGCTTCGGTGAGGAAGTAGGCGGCCTGCGCGTACGAAGTCGGGCACAGCGCGAAGCACTCCTGGCATTCCCAGCACTCTTTTTTCGCGATCTCGGGAATGAAGCTGATTTCCCGCAGCGCGCCTCTTTCGATGAAGTCGACGGCGTTCTTCTGCTTGACCTCGGCGCAGTAGCGCACGCACAGGCCGCAGAGTATGCAGAATGAAGGATCCTTGTCGAACCGGTCGCGGTCGGCGCGGTACTCGCGCGCCAGTTCCACCAGCTCAGGCGAGTTGGGCGCGTGGGCGAGCAGTTCCTCCAGGATCACCCGGCGGATCTTGTCGACCCGCTCCGAGCGCGTGCGCACGACGAGGTCCTTTGCCACCGGGTAGAGGCAGGACACGACATAACTCATCCGGCCGCGCGTTTCCACTTCCACCATGCACATGCGGCAGGCGCCGAACGGCTCCAGCTTGTCGTGATGGCACAGCGTCGGGATGTGTATTCCCGCCGCCCGCGCCGCCTGCAGCACGGTCATGTCGCCGCCGGCTTTGACCTCCTTGCCGTCGATCTGCATCACGACGTCGCTCATGTCGCGGCGCTCCCCGCGGCGTTCCCGCTCCTGCCTTCGCTGCCCCGGGCGATCTGCGTCTCGTACTCGACCTTGAAGTAGCGCAGCATGCTCTTCAGCGGATCGGAAGCGGTCCGGCCGAGCGCACACAGGCAGGCGGCGCCGGTCACGTCATTCAGGTCTTCCAGCCGCGCGATGTCGCCTTCGCGGCCTTTGCCTTTGGTGATGTTGGTCAGAACTTTCAGCGTCTGCCGCATGCCTTCGCGGCAGGGCACGCACTTGCCGCAGGATTCGTTGGTGAGGAACTCGAGGAAATAGCGCGCCACGTCCACCATGTCGGTGTCCTCGTCCATCACCAGCAGGCCGCCCGCGCCGATCGGCGCGCCCAGTTTTGCCAGTTCGTCGAAATCGAGCGGCGCATCGATCAGGTTCGCCGGGATGGAGCCGCCCATGGGCCCGCCGAAATGCACCGCCTTGGCCGCCTTGCCGCCGGGGATGCCGCCGCCGATGTCATAGACGATCGTCCGCAGCGGCGTCCCCATCGGCACTTCCACTACGCCGCTGTTGACCACATTGCCCGACAGGGACACGAGCTTGGTTCCCTTGCTGCCCTCGGTGCCGATGCCCCGGTACCAGTCGGCGCCGCGGCTGATGATCTGCGGCACGTTGGCCCAGGTTTCGACGTTGTTGAGGTTGCTCGGCCGGTCCCAGATTCCGGCGACCGAGGTGCGGATGTACTTGGGCCGCGGCTCGGGCGGGTTGCCTTCGATGGAGCGCATCAGCGCGCTCGATTCGCCGGAGACGAAGATGCCGACGTCGTAGTGCACTTCGACACGGAAGTCGAAGCCGGAACCGAGAATGTTCTCCCCCAGCAGCCCGTATTCCTCCGCCTGGGCGAGCGCCTGCTCGATGTGGCAGATGAGCTGCGGCGAGTCGTGGCGGGTGTAGATGAAACCGCGGTGCGAGCCGATCGCATAGGCGCCGATGATCAGGCCCTCGAGCACCTTGTGCGGATTGCCGGTGAACAGGGCCCGGTCCATGAACGCGCCGGGCTCGCCTTCGTGCGCATTGACGATGACGTACTTGTCTTTGCCGGGCGCATTCTTCGCGGTCTCCCATTTCAGCCCGGCGGGAAATCCGCCGCCGCCGCGGCCTCGCAGATTGGCTTTCTTCACCTCGTCGAGGACCTGGCCGGGCGTCATCTGGAACAGCGCCTTGGCGAGCGCTCCGTAGCCGCCCAGCGCCAGGTAGTCGTCGATGCGCATCGGATCGATGCGGGTGTTGTCGCCGATCAAGAGGCGCATCTGGTGCTTGTAGAACGGCACCTCACCGATATGGACCGCGCGCTCGCCGGTGTCGGGGTGCGCATAGACCAGACGCTCGACCACCTCTTTTTTCAGCGTGCACGCGATGATCTCGGGAACGTCCTCGGGCTTGACCTCGAAGTAGCAGATCCCTTCCGGGTCGACGACAACGTTCGGCCCCTTTTCGCAGTAGCCGTGACAGCCGGTGACCCGAACTTCGAGCCCGGCACCGGGACCGAGTTTGGCGACTTCGGCCTGAAAGGCCTGTGCGACGCGGACGGAGTCCAGCCCGTGGCAGGCCGCGCCGGCGCAGACCGCGATGCAGGGTTTGGCGGGATCCCGGGATGACAGGATGCCCGCGCGCAGTTGTTCGAGTTCAGCGGCTGAATTGAGCCTGGTCATAGTGTGTCGTCCTACTGATATTCTTTCAGCACATCCTCGACCTTGGCGGGTGTCATCCGCGCGTGGTGCGTGCCGTTGACGATGATTTCAGGCCCGATGCTGCAGCTGCCGAGGCAACTCCCCGTATCGAGGGTGAAGCGCCAGCCGGCGTCGGTCTCTCCCGGTTTGATGCCGGTCGCGCGCTCGACCGCGTCCAGCAGCTTGTTCGCCCCGCGCAGATGGCAGGAGATGCCGGTGCACACGTGCACCTCGTTGCGCCCTTTGGGCGTCAGGCTGAAAGTCTTGTACAGGGTGGCGATGCGCAGGACGCGGCTGAACGGGATGTTCAGGGCCTCCGCGATCTGGTGCAACACGTCGCGGGGCAGCCAGTGGTTCTGGTGCTGGACTTCCATCAGCACGTGTATCAGGTCCCCCGGTTTGCCGCGGTGCTGTTCGATGATCTGGTCTAGGTTGGCGCTGTCCATGGCTTCTGTCCTCCGATCTGCGGCGCTCATACCGCGGCCACCAGCGCCTGGCCGGATTCGAACTTGATCAGCCCGCGCTCGGTCAACTGCTGCAGATGCCGCGCGACCTCGGAGGGCGCAAGGTCGAGGTTCCCCGGAATCTCCATCGCCGCCACCGGTTTCTTGCGCAGGAAACCCATGATGCGGCTCATCACCAGCTTGTCCAGGATCAGTTCGTTGAACAATTCGTCGAATTCTGCGCTGCCGAAGAACTTGCGGTATCCGTCTTCGGTGCGCACCGGCACTCTCAGCCTTTCCCTCTCCACCAGTTTGATGTACGGGACCAGGTCCACGGCGGTTTGCATCCGCGATGCAAGTTCGGCGACGGCTATGCCTTCCGCAGAGCCCAGCGGCCCCAGGCTTTTGACCTTCGCCGATATCTCGTTCATGACCTCGGCGAAGCGCACGCCTTCGCCCGCCGATACCCATTCCAGCCGCAGCCGCTCAGGATTCACGCCCAGCTTCTCCAGGATGCGCTTGGCCATCAGGGTATTGCCCATCGCATCGTAGTTGCCCTCGGGATTGTAGTGGCAGTCATTCAGGTGACAGCCGCCGATGAACACGCCGTCGGCGCCCTTGGCGAAGGCGCGAAAGATGAACGCCAGATCGACCCGTCCCGAGCACATCAGCCGGATCACGCGCAGATGCGGCGGATACTGGAAGCGCGAGACGCCGGCGAGGTCGGCCCCGCCATAGCAGCACCAATTGCACAGGAATCCGACGATGGTCGGCTTGAACTCGGTCGGAGCGGCCATGGCTCAGTTCACCTTTTCAGTTGGCGACACACGCTGCGCGTTGTTTGCACGATTCAGCCCGCGAGCGCCGCATCGATCTGGCCGAACACTTCATCGTCGGTGTAATGCTTCAGGAACACCGCGCCTGTCGGACACTTCGCGTTGCACAGACCGTCTCCCTTGCACAGTACCGGATTGATCGTGGCTTTCTTGCCGCGCGGCGTATCGCGGAATTCGATCGCGCCATAGCTGCAGCACGTGATGCAGGCGCCGCAGGACACGCACAGGCTCTCGTTCACCTCGCACACCGAACCGGAGGCGACGACGGTGTCGTGCGTCAGCAGCGTCAGCGCGCGGCCGGCCGCGCCATACGCCTGGCCGATCACTTCGGACAGGTGCTTGGGATACTGGGCCGTGCCGCACAGGTAGACGCCTTCCGCGGCGAAATCGACCGGCCGCAGTTTCACGTGCGCTTCCTGGAAAAAACCGTCGGGGCCGAGCGGCACCTTGAACAGGCGCGCCGTGTCCTCGCTGCCGGCGGAGGGAATGACCGCAGCGGCCAGGACCACGGTATCGGCGTCGATGGCGAGCCTTTTGCCCAGCACCGGGTCGGTCACCGTCACTTTCAGGATGCTGCGACCGCCTTCCTCGGCGGCCTCCACCTGGGGTTTGTCCTGCGGTTCATAGCGGATGAACTTGACGTCCTTGCCCGATGCCTCCCGGTAGTAATCCTCGTTGAAGCCGTAGGTGCGCATGTCCCGGAACAGCACGTAGATATCCATGTCCTTGTTGACGGACTTGAGCTTCAGCGCGTTCTTCACCGCGCCGCTGCAACACACGCGCGAGCAGTAGTTGCGGTCTTCCTGCCTGCAGCCGACGCACTGGATCATCACCACGCTCTGCGCGTTGCGCACCTGCTCGTCGCCGCCGGCAATTCTCTCCTCCAGCTCGAGCTGGGTCATGACCCGGGGATCCTGTCCGTACAGGTACTCGGTCGGCTTGTACTCGTCGGCACCGGTGGCGATGATGGCCGCACCGTGCTTGATCTCCTGCACCCGGCCCCTGGACTTCACCTTGGTGACGAAGTTGCCCACGTATCCTGCGACATCCGTGATGGTCGCGTCGGTGATGACCCGGATCAGCTGATGCCGGTAGGTCTTCCTCTTGATGTCGTCGAGGTAGGCCTGCACATCGAGGCCTTCGACCGTGTAGTGGATGCGGCGCGCCATGCCGCCGAGGTCGGAGGCCCTCTCGATGAGATAGGTCTGGAAGCCCTGCTCGGCCAGGGTCAGGGCGCTGGTCATCCCGGCCACGCCTCCGCCGACGACCAGCGCGGCCTTGTTCACCGGCAGGGAGAATTCGTCCAGCGGCTCCAGCATGCAGGCCCGCGCCACCGACATGCGCACGATGTCCTTGGCCTTCTTCGTGGCGTCCGCCTGCTCCTTGGAGTGGACCCAGGAGCAATGCTCGCGGATGTTCGCCATGTCGAAGAAATACTGGTTGATGCCCGCCTCGCGCAGCGTGTCGCGAAACAGCGGCTCGTGCGTCCTGGGCGTGCACGCTGCGACGACGACGCGGTTCAGCCCCTTGTCGCGGATGGTGTCGCCGATCGCCTTGGCCGTGTTCGTCGCGCAGGCGAACAGGCTCTCTTCGGCATGAACGACGTTGCCCAGGGTCAGGGCGTATTCGACGACTCCGGGCACGTCCACCACGCGGCCGATGTTCGCGCCGCAGCGGCAAACGAAGACGCCGACCTTCGCTTCCTCCTTGGTGACGTCTTTCTCCGACGGGTATACGCGTTCCTGGCTCAGCCGTCCGCGCCGCGACTTCAGCATCTGGCCGGACAGGGCGCCGGCCGCGCTCGCGGTCATCACGGCTTCGGGAATGTCCATCGGGCCGCGGAAGGCGCCGCTGATGAAGACGCCCGCGCGGGTGGTCTCGATCGGGTTCACCGGGTTGACCTTGCAGAATCCCTGAGGTCCGAGTTCGACGCCGAACTTTTGCGCAAGCTCCCGCGCACCGGCGGGCGGGTTAAGCCCGACGGACAGCACCACCAGTTCGAATTCCTCTTCCTTGACCCCTGCGTCGGTCGTGGAATAGCGGATGGTGATGTTCTTGGTCACCGGATCTTCCCCGCCTATCGACACGTAGCTGCGGATGAATTTCACGCCGGGCAGGTTCTCCGCCCGCTGGTAGAAGCGCTCGAAGTCCTTGCCGTAGGAGCGGATGTCGTTGTGGAAGATGGTCGCCTGCATCTCCGGCACGTGGTCCTTGGCCAGGATCACCTGTTTTTGCGTGTACGAGCAGCACACCGCGGAGCAATAGCTGTTGCCGCCGGGGATCACCTGTCTGGAACCGACACAGTGTATCCAGGCGATCTTTTGCGGATGCTTCTTGTCCGACGGGCGCAGGATGTGCCCCTCGTGCGGCCCGGTGGCGCAGAGCAGCCGCTCGAAGTCGAGGCTGGTGACCACGTTCTCGTAGGTGCCGTAGCCGTAGTCGCCGCGCACCTTGGGGTCGAACGTCTCGTAGCCGGGCGAGAGCACGATCGCCCCGACCTTGACTTCGACTTTCTCGGGCGTCTGGTTGAAGTTGATGGCGTCGTTCTCGCACACGCCGGTGCAGATCGAGCAGGTCTTGTCCTTCAGGTAGAGGCAGGTGTCGTCGATGTAGGTCACGAGCGGCACCGCCTGCGAAAAGTAGATGTGGATCGCCTTGTTCAGCGACAGGTTCTCGTTGAACGGGTCCGGAATCTTGACCGGGCAATACTCGACGCAGACGGTGCAGCCGGTGCACTTGTCCTCGTCGACATAGCGGGGTTTCTTGTTCAGGGTCACGGTGAAGTTGCCGGCCGATCCTTCCACCCCCGCCACCTCGGTGTAGGTCATGATTTCGATATTGGGCTGCCGGTCGCACTCGATGAATTTCGGCGATTCGATGCACATCGAACAGTCGTTGGTGGGGAAGGTCTTGTCGAGCTGGGCCATCTTCCCGCCGATGGTGGGTGTCTTCTCCACCAGGTAGACCTTGAAGCCGGAGGTCGCCAGATCGAGCGCCGCCTGGATGCCGCTGATGCCGCCGCCGACGACCATCACGTCGCCGCGCTGATCGTCATACGGACGCAGGGAGCGCTGGCCGACCGCTTCGTGTGCGTGTTCGATAGCCCGTTCTAGTGTGTGTGCCACGGCATGATTCCTTGACTGGCCTTAGGCCTAAAGTGCGTCCCGGATGATTTCGGTGATGTCCTTGACCTCGATCGCATCACCGCCTTTCGTGTTCAGCCTGCTGTCCTCGAAATTGGTGATGCAGTACGGACAGGAGGTCGCAAGAACCTGCGCCCCGACGCCGATCGCCTGGGCCAGCCTCAGGTCGGAGAAGCGTTCGCCCTTGGGGGTTTCCATCCAGATCCGGCCGCCGCCGCCGCCGCAGCAGAAGCTGTTGTTGCGCGATTCGGGCATCTCGTTGAGTTTCAGGCCGGGCACGCTCTTCAGCGCCTCCCTCGGCTCGTCATAGACGCCGTTGTGCCGGCCGAGGTAGCAGGGGTCGTGGTAGGTCACCGTTTTGGCGTATTCCGTCTTCAGCTGCAGCCTGCCTTCGGCGATCAGGCTGTGGATGAGCTGCGAGATGTGCACCACCTCGAAGTGCACCATGAACTCCGGGTACTCCCTGGTGTAGGTGTGATAGCAGTGGGGCGAGGACACCAGGACCTTCTTCACTCCGCGTTCGACCAAGGTGCGGATGTTCTGCCGCGCCAGGGTCTTGAACAGCGCCTCGTCGCCGGTCTTGCGGATGCTCTCGCCGCAGCAGCTTTCTTCCGCGCCGAGGATGCCGAACTCCACGCCCGCCCGGTTGAGGATTTCGGCGGTGGCGCGCGCGATCTTCCGCGCCCTGGGATCGTAAGACAGATAACAGCCGGGGGAATACAGGAATTCCATCCCCTCGGAGAAGGGCTTGACGTCCAGGCCCTCGGCCCACTTGCCGCGCTTGGCGCGCTCTTCGCCGAACGGGTTGCCCTCGGCGCGCAGGTTGGCGGCCACCACCCGGATCGGCTGCACCGATTGCGGGAACACGTCGTATTCGGTGGCGATGCGGCGCAGCGCCACGCCGGACTCGATCTGTTTGACGTCGCGCGGGCAGACCTGCGGGCATTTGCCGCAGGTGGTGCAGCGCCAGATGTCTTCGCTCTCGATCTCGGTCAGGCCGAAGGTCGCCTCGCGCACCAGCTTGCGCATGCTGAAGCTGCGCACCCGGTTCCACGGGCACACCGTATCGCACAGGCCGCACTGGTAGCAGTACTTGAACGCATCGCCGCCGCTCGCCTTGATGGCGTCGATGATCTCCTTGAAGGGGGTAACCATTTCCATGTTCGTTCCCGGCTGTGCGGCGCTGATTGCCTAGGACTTCGCCATTCTTGCGACGGTATCGAGCACCTGCTGCAGCCCGTGCTTGTCGATGAGCGCCTCGATGCCGATCTCGATGTCAGGCGGGCTCGCCTCCGGCTCTTCGACCTCCTCTTCGCGCTCCTCGAAGATCAGCGCGTCGTTGAGGCACCACTCCACGCACTTCGGCTTGGCGAGGGGCGGCTCGTCCTCGCACATGTCGCATTTCAGCGGCAGGCCGGAATCGGGCTCCGTGAACAGGTCGCGCGAAGGACAGGAGGCGCGGCAAAAGCCGCACTCGTCGTATTTCTTGCCGTCGATGATGTAGGTGTCGCGCCCGGTGCATTCGGCCGGCGTGTATTCGCCGGCGTAGACCGGAATGTAGATGTCGCGCAGCGGCTCGCGCACGATCCGGATGCGCGAGCGCGCCGGGTTGTTGCTGCTGTAGCGCGGCGTCGCGTGAAACAGCGAACAGATGACTTCGCAGGCGCGGCAGCCGTTGCACTTGTCCGCATCGATGGTGATCGACTTGATCTTCTTCATCACCTTAGGCATGGCTGAGCACCTCCTTCACCTCCGCTTGTTCTGCCGGCGATGTCTTCTGCGCTGTCGCGTTCGCCTTGCCGAGAATTCCCCGTTGCTCCAGGTCCTCGGCGACGCAGGCCAGATCGAGATCCAGCAGCGACGCCTTGGTGGGAATGCCGTTCGCGTCCCATCCTTTCAGCTCGTAGTAGGCGTCCAGCAGCTCCTTTTCCAGCTCGGGGAAGCGCTTCTTCCAATGGTCCTCCGGCGGCTTGTCGTCGGCGCGGCGCATGCCGCGGCGCACGTTGATCGCGCGCAGCAGGGTGCGGTTTCGCGTGGCCGCCTTCCACAAGCTGGCCGAGTCGAAGTCGATGCCGGTCCCCGCCGAAATGAAGCTCGGGAAGTTGTGGATGTGATACGGCGGCTTCAGCGGGAAGGACGACAGCCCGGCGCAGGTCCCGAGCGCATCGTCGATGTAGTGCATCTTTTCCTGCCAGTCGACGACATCGCAGCTGGCTTCGACCGACGGATAATGGGGATTCGATTTCTCGCCGCGCGGCTCCCACTCGAGCAGGTATCGCTTGAACTTGTCGTCGGGAACCTGGATCCAGTCACTGACGAAGGCTACGCGCTCTTCCATCGTCGGAAACGGCGCCTGGGGGAACTGCCCCTCGATCTGGGTGATGTTGATCTTCTCGCCGGTCGAGTACATCAGGTAATAGACCGGGTTCAGCATGCCGAGCTTGAGCGGCAGCTGCTCGTGCTTCTTGATCGTGTTGTGGTCGAATTTCTCTGCGCCCTTGCCGATGCGCCTGGCCGCCCAGTACACGCCATCGGCGAGCGCGTCGCCGATGCCTTCGCGCCTGACGATCCGGTCGAGCAGCCAGAAGAAGCGCCCCTCGACGTCAGCCGGCATGCCCGGGAAATCCGCGTCCGTGAGAATGCCGGCCTCGAGCAGCTCGAGCGCGAAGGCCATGACCTGCGGCGCCGAGAATCCGTCCACGCCGTATTCGGTCGCGCGCTGCGCGATCTTGAAACCGAACTCCAGGTCCGAATAAGCCGCCATGGTGTAAGTGAGCTTGGAATAGCACTTCATCATGTAGGTGGGCTGCCCCGGCACCGAGATGGTCGCCCCGCATTTCATCGGACAGTTGTAGCAGCTGATCAGGCGCGTGCGCACCCCCTCCTGCGTCTCGCGCCATTTCTCTTCTATCTCATTGGTCCAGAAATCCTTGCGCCGGGTGCGCGCATTGCCCCACATGAAGCTGGTGGTGTGCCACTGCTCGTCGGCGATTTTCATTTCCTGCGGCGAGCCGAGGCCCTGCAGGATGGGGGGAACGCCGGGAATCGGATGGTCTGCGCGGAACTTGATGTACTTCAGCACGTCGTCGCACAGGCTCATGAATTCGGCCGGCCGGGCGACGTTGACGTCCTTGGTTCCGCGTACGACGACCGCCTTGAGCCCCTTGTCGCCCATGACCGCGCCGATGCCGCCGCGGCTGGCGCTGGAGCGGCCCTGCTCGATGGAGGCGTAAAACACGCGGTTCTCCCCGGCCAGGCCGATGGCGGCCACCTGGGCGTTCGGCTCCTTCAGTTCCTGCCGGATGCATTCGGCGGTTTCGATGGCGCCCTTGCCGCGCAGATGCGCAGCGTCGCGGATTTCGACCTTGTCGTTGTGTATCCACAGGTAGACCAGCTCGGGCGACTTGCCGCGGATGATCACCTTGTCGTAGCCGGCGTGCTTCAACTCCGGCGCCCAGAATCCGCCCATCATCGAATACGCGAGCAATTGCGTCTGCGGGGAAAATGTCGAGACGATGGTGCGGTTGCAGCCGGGCGCCGCAGTGCCGCAAAGCAGGCCGGAGGCGAAGATCAGCAGATTGTCTTCGGAAAACGCCTCGGTCTCGGCAGGAACCCTGTCCCACAGTATCCTGGCGCTGGTGCCCAGCCCCCCCAGATGCAGCCTGGTCAATTCGGGATCGGATTCCACCCGGTCGATGCTGCCGCGGGAAAGATCGACCTCCAGTTCGAACCCTGTCTCTGCATACCGCATGTTCCTGGTCCTCTTTCAGACTGCGTTCGTATACGGCTGTCCTGCGTCCCTCACGCCGGACAGGCGACCATTCGAAACGAAGCGCGACTACGGCGCCTGCAGGCGCCCCTCCCATAGCCGCTGGTCGGTCCCGCACTCGAAGCCCCTATCCCGGCCGCTTGCATTTTTTGAACTATTCGGTATTGTAGTACTATAATGCTTATTTATCGGTTTCACGTCAATTGATTTCCGTCAAACTTGTTGATTATTGGTGCAAAACTTGACTAACGCGATCGGGTATTCCGCCGGCTCCCGCCAACCACGCCCCCAAGGGTGCGAGGCGCAGCGCGCGTGCCGGCCTGCATGCCGCAGCCCGGTTGAGTGCGTGGCAGAATCGGATCCTTACCTGCGGTAGGCGAACCCTGACCAGGAACCGGCGATGAACGAGGTGCGCAAACTTCTGGAGACACGTTTTCCCGGCCTGCACGCGCGAATCGAGCAAACGCTGGTCGAGTCCGAGGCGCGCTACAACCGCCAGACCAAACAGCCGCCCTCGGAATTCCTGCTGCAGCATACCCAGCGTACGGCGGCCATCGCGCATAAGATAGCCGCAATGGAACGGGTCGATGCGTTCCTGCCGGTCCTGGTCGCGCTCTACCATGATGCGGGCAAATTTCATGAGGGCGAATACCACAAGGACAACGTGCCGGAGGAAGAGCATGCGGCCATCCTCGCCGGGCGCATGCTCGCCGAATCCGGTGCGGAAGAAGCCGATATCGAGGCGGTGCGGGGCGCGCTGCGCGCCCTGTACGACGACCGGCTGCCGAGCCTCGAACCCTGTCGCATCGTGCAGGACGCGGACCGGCTCGACAAGCTCGGCGCGCTGGGCGTCGGCGCCTTCTTCACCAAGGCAACGCTGCGCGGACGCGGCGTTGTCGATGCGCTGGTGCACACGCTGAGCCGGGAACTGAGTTACGCGCTGGCAGCGCCGCATTCCATGTTGACCGAAACCGGGAAAAGGCTCGCCAGCGAGCAGACGGCGAAGACGGTCGCTTTCTTCGACGACCTTCTGCACGACCTGGAACGTTGGGGCATCGCCGCTTTCGAACGCCGCCCGCTGCTGGTGGAGGGGGATTTCCG
>JADGRR010000393.1 GCA_017880745.1 Burkholderiales bacterium | reverse complement strand
AGATCAGATCGCCCGGCGTAGCGCGCTTCGACGTCTTCCGAGGCCCGAAGACGTCGCTAACGCCGTTGAATTTCTGCTTGGGGATAAGGCAAATAACATTACCGGCACTGTACTTACCGTGGACGCGGGAAGTACTGCATAAATTTCTGAAGCAATGACCCTCATTATGACGCGCCCAATCGCTGTTGGGGCTATCGCCTTAGTAAGGGGGAAGAAATCAAGGGAGAAAACACATGGCCGTTCGAGCAGGCCGCGAATTCTTAGCGATCCCTGGACCCACCACGATACCCGACGAAGTGTTGCGGGCCATGCACCGCCCCGCTGTCGACATGTATTCGCGGCCACTGGTGATGCTCACCGACAGCCTGCTCAATGATCTCAATCGTTTGTTTGGAAATACTGGACGATGCTACATTTACATCGCAAACGGACATGGCGCTTGGGAAGCGGCACTTACCAACGTCCTGTCCAAAGGCGATAAGATACTTGTCCTGGAAAGTGGCCGTTTTGCGCTCGATTGGGGCGATGCCGCGGCTCGCCTTGGGGTCGCGATCGAAATTCTCAAGGGGGATTGGCACCGCGCAGTGCGGCCGGCGGAAGTGGAAGCGCGCCTGCGCATGGACAAGGACGGCACGATAAAGGCAGTTTTGGTGGTTCAGATCGATACCAGCTCAGGCTGCGTGAACGATATTGCAGCAATCGGACAAGTCATTAGGGCTGTTCGGCATGACGCACTGCTTATGGTCGATGCCGTCGCTTCGCTCGGCTGCATGCCGTTCGAAATGGATGCCTGGGGCGTGGATGTCGCTATGTCGGGGTCGCAGAAAGGTTTGATGACACCGCCCGGCCTCGGTTTCGTAGCAGCCAGCTATCGAGCTCACGAGGCACACCAGAAGGCTGGCTTGCGAACGCCATATTGGGACTGGACCGCGCGCGATGGGAACTCGCACTACCAGAAATACGCCGGCACGCCGCCTGAACAACTAATGTTTGCGCTACGTCAAGCTCTCGACATGCTATTCGAAGAACAGCTTGACAGCGTCTTCCGCCGTCATCGCCTGCTGGCTGAGGCTGTTCGCCGTGCCGTTGCGGTTTGGACGGAGGGAGGGGCGTTTGCGTTCAATATCACGGAGCCCCGTGAGCGTTCCGATGCTGTGACCACGGTCCTCGTAACTGATGGCCGCGATCCGCTCAAATTGCAAGATTACTGCGAGACAAAATGCGGCGTCTTGCTCGGGGCGGGGTTCGGACAGATGAAGGGCAAAGCATTCCGCATTGCTCATATGGGACACGTCAATGCTCCCACGGTGCTGGGCGTACTTGGTGTCATCGAGATGGGACTCAATGCGTTGGGCATCCCGCACGGCAGGGGAGGCGTTCAGGCTGCGGTCGAGTGGCTCGCCGAGAGTGTGAACCCATGACCAGCGACGACCGCTGCGTCAAAGTCAGAAGAGCATCAAGATTAAAAAAAAAGCACGTTAGATATAGGCGGGAGGTCTGTTCATAGCAGGGCCGTAAGCGGATATCCCAGCAGCGCGTAAATGTTCGCTTTCGGGAGGGTAATGCGTACGTGACGCGGACATCGTCGCGGCCGAAATCCGGACTGCTAGGTTAAGACACGATGGTTGATGCGATTAGTGCCTGCATTGGAATTGCTATTGCGTCGGTGGGACTTCGGCTGTAGCGATCCAGAAATAGTGGATAGTCAAATTATGCGCGCGAATGACGGCAGTCGGACCGGTGGCCAAATCCTGGTAGACCAATTGGTGATCCACGGGGTGCGCCACGTGTTCTGCGTACCGGGCGAGAGCTATCTCGCTGCGCTCGACGCGTTCCATGATACCGATATCGCTCTCACGATCTGTCGGCATGAGAGCGCGGCTGCGATTATGGCCGAGGCGGTCGGCAAGACCACTGGCTGTCCCGGTATCTGCTTCGTCACGCGCGGCCCGGGCGCCACCAATGCCTCGGCCGGGATCCATATCGCGCGTCAGGATTCCTCGCCGATGATCGTATTCGTCGGCCAGGTCGGACGTCACATGCGCGATCGTGAGGCGTTCCAGGAACTCGACTATCGCGCGGTGTTCGGTCCCTCCATCGCCAAATGGGCGACAGAGATCGACGATCCCGCGCGGATTCCGGAACTGGTCTCGCGCGCCTTTCATACAGCCTGCAACGGCCGCCCGGGGCCGGTGGTGATCGCGGTGCCGGAGGACATGCTGGTCGAGCGCGCCATGGTGCCGGATGCGGCCCCGTTCGAGCCGGTGGAAATCTGGCCGGGCCGCACCGACATGATCCGACTGCAGAAACTGTTGTGTGCGGCCGAACGCCCGATCGTTCTCGCCGGCGGCAGTCGCTGGTCGGAGCAAGCTTCGGCCACGCTGATGCGTTTTGCAAAAGAATTTGCGCTACCGGTAGCCACCAGTTTCCGCCGGGCGCATTTGTTTGATGCGCTGCATGATTGCTATGCTGGTAATCTCGGTATTGGGCCGAACCCGAAACTGCTGGCGCGCGTGAAGGGCGCAGATCTGGTGCTGCTGATCGGCGGGCGCATGAGCGAGATGCCATCGCAGAACTATACGGTGTTCGACATTCCAGAACCTAAGATGAAGCTGGTGCATGTGCATTCGGGAGCGGAAGAGCTTGGACGTGTCTATCATCCTCATCTCGCGATCAACGCTTCACCGCCCGCGTTCTGTTCGGCGCTGGGAGAATTGCAGCCGCCGCACGAAATTTTATGGAAAGGCGAAGCGGACGTCGCGCATGCGGACTATATCGCCTGGTCCGAGAAGGCGACGCCGGTGCCGGGTGCGGTCAATCTTGGAGAAATCGTGGTATGGCTGCGCGAAAATTTGCCGCGGGACGCGATCCTGGCCAACGGAGCCGGCAATTTCGCCGCCTGGGTCGATCGCTTCTACCGCTTCCGAAAATTCGCCACGCAAGTCGGGCCAACCTCGGGGTCGATGGGCTACGGCTTTCCGGCCGCCTTGGCGATGAAAATCCTGCACCCCGATCGCGTGGTGGTTTGCATCACCGGCGACGGCGATTTTCTGATGACTGGGCAGGATTTTGCGACCGCCGTGCAATACGAATTGCCTGTGATCGTAGTGCTCGCCGACAACGGCCTTTATGGTACTATCCGCATGCACCAAGAGCGCGAATACCCAGGCCGCGTCATTGCAAGTACGCTGAAGAACCCGGATTTCGTTGCATACGCGAAAGCGTTCGGCGGCTTTGGTGTCCTAGTGGAAAATACTGCGGAGTTTCCAGACGCGTTCGCCGCCGCGCAGAGGTCCAGCAAGCCGTCGATCATCCATTTGAAGGTCGATCCGGAAGCAATCACCCCGACTGCGACGCTCTCCGGGATCCGCGAAAAGTCGCTCGCCGGTGGCAGCAATAACACGACCCATCGCAGTTGATGCGGCTTTGCGCTCCCTGACTATGGGACGCTAGCAAGCGCGGTGTGCACTGTGCAGCGACGGCAACAGAACCGAGGTCCATGGGCGTATGAGAATCTGCGCTATTTTCCCGATACCGAAGCACGAATAACCGCGACGTCCGTTTCGGGATGAAGCGCAGCGCTACACGTCGATTTTAAATCCGAGGGAAATTTCAGACGCTGGCTGGCCGCCGCGAATCCCCCAATTTTCCTGCGGCACTTCGATCAAGGTAATCTTGATATCGTCCGCGGGGACTCCGAGCGCACCCAATCTTTGCACGATGCCTTTGTAGAGCGAGCGCTTGGCATCCATCGACCGTCCCGCAAACATCGTCACCTCGACGAGCGCGTAACGAGGCCCTTTTCCCGGCGGACAGGCGAAGTGG
>JADGRR010000034.1 GCA_017880745.1 Burkholderiales bacterium | reverse complement strand
TGCTGCCGCCGCTGCCGCCACCGGCATACGGGTTGGCACGCCGCTCGTCGCCGCCGCCGCCGACAAGGCGTGCGAAGTCATAGGCGCCGGCTGCCTCGAGCCGCATATCGGCTGCCTCAGTTATGGCACCACCGCGACCATCAACACCACCAGCGCGAAGTATCTGGAGGTGACGCCGTTCATCCCGCCTTATCCGTCGGCCATTCCCGGCGCTTACAGTATCGAAGTGCAGATATTCCGCGGCTACTGGATGGTCAATTGGTTCAAGGAGCAGTTCGGCCATCACGAGAAACTGCAGGCGGCGGATCGGGGCGTGGCCGCGGAAGAATTGTTCGACGAACTGGTAAACGCCGTGCCGCCCGGCTCGATGGGATTGATGCTGCAGCCGTACTGGACGCCCGGCATCAAACAGCCCGGCCCGGAGGCCAAAGGTGCGATCGTCGGTTTCGGCGATGTCCACGTCCGGTCCCATCTGTACCGCGCGATCCTCGAAGGCCTGGCCTATGCGTTGCGCGAGGGCAAGGAACGCATCGAAAAGCGCAGCGGCGTGCCGGTCACTGCGCTGCGCGTTTCGGGGGGCGGGTCGCAAAGCGACGCGGCGATGCAGCTGACCGCGGACATCTTCGGCCTGCCTACGGCGCGGCCGCACATTTATGAAACCTCCGCGCTGGGGGCGGCGATGGACGCCGCGGTCGGACTGCGGCTGCACCCGGATTTCGCCAGCGCGGTCGCGGCCATGACGCGCATCGGGCGCGTGTTTGAACCGCAGCCGCAGCATCGGGAAATCTACGATCAGCTGTATCACCGCGTATACCGGAAAATGTATGCGCGGCTGAAGCCGCTGTATCTCGAAATCCAGAAGATCACCGGTTATCCCCGGCTTGACTAGCGCAAGGATCTTGAACACGGTTGATCGCGGGAAATGCAGATGAAGCAAAAGCTTGAGTGGATCGTCGTTGCGGCAATGTTGTCGTGCGCTGCCGGGCCGGTAGCAGCCTGGGTCAACCACACCCTGGGCGCATGGCCGGCGTTGGCGGCGATGCCGGAAATCAATGCGGCGCCCGCGATCAGGGTCGAATCCCTGGATGCCTTCCTCGCTGCCGAGGGACGCGGGCTGGAACAACTGCTGCAGCGCGAGGAAGCGTGGGCCAGGGCGAACGTTCCGCTGTACCCCCCGCGTCCCGGCGCGCTAACATTCACACCAGGCGGGACACCGGCCGAGCTCAGGCAGCGCTTTGTTGCGGCGCTGCGCATCAATCCCGGGATGAAGCTGAACCTGTTCGTACAGGTGCCGCCCGGAGAAAGCGCGTCGGGGAAGGCCACGCTGCCCTGG
Organism: Burkholderiales bacterium; assembly: GCA_017880745.1. Lineage (GTDB taxonomy): Bacteria > Pseudomonadota > Gammaproteobacteria > Burkholderiales > SG8-39 > 2-12-FULL-64-23. The sequence continues at coordinate 11,743 of JADGRR010000034.1, read as the reverse complement.
ACTGAAGTCACCACCCGGCGACGCGCGAGCGCGGCACAGGAGGGCGTGTTCCTGCAGCTGCGCGAGGGGGACCGCGTTGCTCTGCTCGACGTCGTCGCCACCGCCACCGATGAGCCGGATTACGGCATGGACATCGGCCTGTGGGATGACAATGGAACCGCATACGGAAAAGCCTACGGCTTCGGCAAGCAGCCGTTCGGCAATCCGGCGCTCGAGTTCGCGAGCCAGGCGCCGTTTCACATGGGCTTCTTCCACGAGACGGACCTTGTGTACAAGGCGGCGGGTTTTCTGCGGCGGACCTACCCGGAATATCGGATTCACCTGTGGCAATCCCTCGCCGCCTACGCGCTGCAAACCGCGCATCCTTACTGGGGCTGGCGCTTCGCGGGCTGGGGGCTGCACTACATCGAGGATCTGACCCAGCCCTACCACGCGAGCGTGCTGCCGGGGGTGGGTGCGCCGCGCCTGTTGTGGATCAACACGCTTGACCTGTTGGGCTTGCATGAACCGAAAAAGCAGGCAATCACGCTGGTTTCCAACCGGCATCTGTCGCTGGAGAACTATCAATACCACCGGATGAGAAATGCCTATGTGCGCCATGATTCCAGCGACGCATTGGTACGCGCGGTCAAAGACACTTCCGCCGACGCCGGACGGACTTCGCTTACGGACGACGCTGCGCGCGAGGTGATCAGCAGGGAATCCAATGCGCTGGCGGGCGCCACCGACAGGGTGGTAGAACAGAGCCTGCCGCGCAAATATGTCTCCGATCCGGCTTATATCTTGGGCGAAACCGAGCCGGAACTCGATTTGTACGATGTCCTGAACAAGTCGCCGCCACCCGCCCGTGAGGCGATGACCGGCATGGCCGCTGGTCTGCTCACAAATTTCGGCGCGCATTCGCGCGCGTTCGTCCGTACGCTGCTTGCACGGTCGCAACAGGGCCGGTAGAGCGGCATCGGTCCGGCAGGCGCATCCGCGCCTTTCAACCAGGCGCGCAGATCGTCGCCTACGATTGAATTAAGGATTAAGATATCCGTTCCCATGGAAGACCTCGACTTTTCGGCCAAGCATACGCCCCGCCGCCAGGCGGTCTCACGCGCCCCGGCCCAGGTCGCCGCGCAGAGCCCTCTGTACCAGCCCGCGATCGCGCTGGAATTCTTCCGCTCTGCCGCAACGCTCGAAGAGAAACCGGCCGGCAAGCCTTTGTTCTCCGAAAACGAGAAGGCCGGCGGTCTGTTTTCGAAGAGCGCGCGGATGTACCTGCTGCTCGAGGGCGAAATCGGCCTGATGATCCGCAACAAGTTTTTCGGGGTGGTGAAGCCGGGCGACGTGTTCGGCGAGCTGGCGGTGATCGCGGGGCTGCCGCGAAGCGCAACGGCGATGGCCAAGATCAATTGCCGCGTGCTGTCGCTGGACGAAAAGCAGTTTCACGCCGCGCTGGAGAAAAAGCCAGAATTCGCGCTGATGCTGATGAGCATCATGGTGCAGCGGCTGCGCCAGAGCATCGTGAGACGGGGCGCCGTCGCCCCGGCGGGCATCCCCGCCGAGCGCAGCGACATACTCGGTCGGAAGGCGCTCGCGGATCTGCAGCGCGAGCTCGGCGGGCCGGCGCACGCCGTGTTTCAGGCTGGCAAGGTCATCATGAGCACCGGCGCGGTCGGGACCTTCATGTATGTCGTACTGGAGGGACGCGTCGCCATCTCGGTGGGCAAGAACGTGCTCGAGCACGTGGGACCCGGCGGGATGTTCGGCGAGCTGGCGCTCGTCGACGGCTCTGCGCGCGCGGCGACTGCGACCGCGGTCACCGATTGCGAGTTGCTTTCGATCAACCGCAGACAATTTCTTAACCTGGTCAAGACCAGGCCACTGTTCGGCGCGTCGCTGCTGAAGTCGATCGCCCTGCGCATGCAGCAACTCGCGCTGCAGGTTGCGCAGATGCAGGCCTGAGCGGCCTGCGGTCGCGTCATTCGATAGTGACGCCGGCCTGCTTCATCAGCCGCGCGTACTTCGCCAGCTGCTCGCGCGTCGCGGCGCCGAGTTCCTCGGGCGAGGAGCCGCGTACGGTGAGGCCTTGCGCGTTCAGCTTTTCGCGCACACCCGGGTCCGCCAGCGCCTTCAGGATTTCCGCGTTCAGCCGCGCGATGATCTCTTTCGGCGTTCCGGCCGGCGCGACGATGGTGAACCACGAGTTGAACTCGAAACCGGGCAAACCGGATTCCGATACCGTGGGCACGCCGGCGAATTGCGCCAGCCGGCTGTGCGTGGTTACGCCCAGCAGCCTGAGCTTGCCGGCGCGAATCAGCGAGGCTACGGTCGCCAGCCCCTGGAATGACACCGGCACCTGCCCGGCCGCGACGTCCAGCGCGGCTTGCGTCGCGCCTTTATACGGCACGTGCGTGAGCGATACCCCCGCGGTCGAAGCAAACAGCGCCATGGCGATGTGCTGCGGACTGCCGTTTCCCCCCGTCGCGTAATCGATCTTGCCCGGGGCGGCTCTGGCAGCCGTGATCAGGTCGGCCGCGTTCCGGTACGGCGCCCGGTTGCTTGCGACCAGCCCCCATTCCACCGTTGCGACGAGCGAGACGGGTTCGAAGTCCTTGAGGATGTCCCACGGCATTTTCGTGTGCAGGTTCGGCAGCATGGTCATGATGCTGTCGTTGAAGCCGCCGATGGTATAGCCGTCCGGCGCAGCCTTCGCTACGTGGTCGGCGCCGATCAGGCCTGCGGCGCCGGGCTGGTTATCGACGACGATCTGTTCGCCCATGTTGATCGACATCTGCTGCGCCACGATCCGCGCCGCATTGTCGACCGCGCTCGCAGCGGCGAGCGGGATGATCATCCGGACCGGTTTCGCCGGATAGCCCGACTGTGCCGCCCCCGCAACAGGCAACGCGGCGAGGGCGAGGATGAAGCCGATGCGCCGGATGCGGCCGGGCGCGGACCGGACGCCTTCAAAAATCCGCATCCACGGCATTGGGGGCGCGGCTTTCACGCTGGATACTCTTCAGCCTACGGTATTTTCGCCGACGTCGACGCGCACGACTTCGCGCTTGAGGGTGGCAAGCACGGCGCGGGCGTAACGCTCGGCCCACGCGATGTCGCCGGCGAAGTGTTTCTCGCCCGCCGCGCGCGCGACTTCCAGAACTTTGTCGAGGGCGAGCACCTTCCCGACCATGCTTCTGGGAGTGCAGCCGAATTCCTCGAACTGCTGCGACAACCACAGTTCGCCTTCCTGCGCTGTCGGCAGGGGCTTGTCGCCCGCGGTAATCCTCAACTCATATTCGCGATCCCGGGCGAACGATACGATGACGGTGCCGCGCATGTCGTTTGCTCCCTTATTTTCTGCCAGCATCATTCTACTGCAGGCCCAGCCGCTCGAGGGCGGCGGCGATGAATGCGCGCAGGCGTTCGTAGGAAACGGGGATGAAGGGTTCGGTCATGAAACGGTTCGGGCCCGGGCAGTAAATGGGTTTTGCGGCTGGCCCAAAGCCGACTCTATTTTAGGCGATTACCGCGGTATCGCGCTTCCTGCTTTGCTTGCCGGATCATCCAGCCGGCGAACTCCTTCACTTCCGGCCGCTCGGCCGCGCCGGGGGATGTGACCAGGTAATACGCGCGCGGCGAATCGAATTTCTTGGCCAGCGGCGCGATCAACTTGCCCTGTTTGATCAGTTGCCCCACCAGCGGACTGGTACCGAGCGCTACGCCCTGGCCGTCGATTGCCGCATGGATCACCTGGTCATACTGGCCGAAGCGCAGTGACCCTGCAGGTTTGAGGCTGGACAACTGCATCGTTTCCAGCCATACGGTCCAACTAAGCCAGGGCGAAGGCCATTCGGGCTGGTTGTAGTGCAGCAATACGTGGTGGCGCAGGTCTGCGGGTGTCGCGAGCGGCGCGCCGCGCGTGACCAGCTTCGGACTGCACACCGGCAGCACCACTTCCCCGAACAGCTTGATCGCCCCCTCCGGCGCCGCCTTTGGCGTGCAGTAGCGTATCGCGATCTCGATGCCTTCGCGTTCCAGGTCGAGCATCCTGGTGTCCGCCGCGATGCGAATGTCGATGTCAGGGCGCTGGCTGCGAAAATCCGCCAGCCGTGGAATCAGCCAGAGCGAGGCGAAGCCGATGGTCGTGGTCACGGTAAGCGTGCGCCCGGCGCCGCGCTGCCTGATCCTGGCTGCGGCATCGGACAACTGCCGCAGCGCCTGCGCCGTCGCGCGATAGAGCTCGTGTCCCGCTTCGGTCAGCATCAGCGCGCGGTGGCGGCGCACGAACAGCGCGGCGCCGAGATGGTCTTCGATGGTCTTTACCTGGCGGCTCACGGCGGATTGGGTGATGAACAGTTCCTCGGCCGCCCGGGTGAAACTCAGGTTGCGCGCGGCCGCCTCGAATCCCCGCAGCAAGTCGAGCGAGGGCAGATTGCGGCGTTGTTCAGTCATTCCTTAAACTCATGCGAATGATTCTCAAATGTCGTTTGAGGGAAGCTACGGCCGGTCACATAATCCGGTACAACGCCTGACGAGAAAATCATTTGCGATCGGCGGGCGTTAAGTGCAGGCGCATTTTGCCATGATTCAAATGCATGTTACAAGGAGATCCGCATGAACATCGAACTCAACCAGGACGGGCTCTGCCTGAAGCGAAAGCAGGTGGTGAAAGTGCGCGGCGGCATGGGGCATTCCGTCGTTTGCGACAGCGGCAGCGTGTGGGTGACGCAGGACGGCGATCCGCGCGATATTGTCCTGCGTGCGGGCGAATCATTCACGATCGATCGTAACGGGCTGGCACTGGTGCAGGCTCTGGAGCCGGGCTCGATCAGCATTCTGCGATCGGCGGCGCAACCCCGCGCAATCATGGCGGCAGCGTTGTCGCGGCGCGGCTTGGCAGGCGCAGGCCTCGCGCCCGGCGCAGTTGGGGTGTAGGACGGGGACGCCATGATGTCGACCGCCGTGAGCTACGCCAGCGCGCCGCCGCGCTACCCCGCGCACCTGCTTGCATCCCGGTGCCTGGCCGACGGAACGAACATCGTCATCCGGCCGATACGCCCGGATGACGATGCCATCGAACGCGCATTCATCAGCGCGCTGTCGCGCGACAGCGGCTACAACCGGCTGCTCAGCGGCAGAAAGCTGACGCGAGACGAAATCCGGCATCTGACGCGCATCGACTATGAACAGGAAATGGCTTTCATCGCCGTCACCGTCGAGGGCGGGCAAGCGCGCTTGCTGGGCGTCGCGCGCTACGTCAAGGATGCTGACGCCGCCGGCGCCGAGTTCGCCATCGTGGTCGCGGACGCCTGGCAGCGCAAGGGCATAGGTACCCAGTTGCTGAATACGCTGCTGCGGCACGCGCACTCGGCCGGCATCGGGCGGCTGCACGGAATCACGCTTGCGACCAACCAGGCAGTGCAAAATCTCGCGCGCAAGCTCGGATTCGTGCAGAAGCATGATCCGCAGGACGCGACCCTGCGGCAGCTCGAGAAAGCGCTGGCGGCTGGAATTTCGCCGGCGGTTGTTGCTGCGAGCGCGGGGTATCCTGGCGCCGCCGCCGCCAACGACGAAGGGATTGCGTGATGCAGTCCGCCGCGGGTACCTGAATCGGTCAAGGACAGGAAGGGGAATAGATCCGAAGCCGGGTCGAAGCGGCACGCCGGCCGTCATTCACGCGCCGGCCGGGCCGCGGTCACGATGTTTGTTGCTGGTGAATCGCACAACGGACCGGGCAAACGCAATACTTAGCCCCGCCGAAATCCAGGTGGTATGGGCAGCCGGGCCAGTCAGCGGCGCGGACGCAGAGCACATTCTCGCCGTGCGCCGCCTCTACATCGCACATAGGGGTGTCGCCGCACTGGCCGGTCTGCAAGCACGAAAAGTTGTGTCGACACTTGGTAGTCTTACGCAGTATTTCCGCAGGAACGCTGAACACTATTTGAACTCTCCTTCTCCCGTTTTCGAACTTTGATCCGGCTTCTGGGCGGCCGTATTGATAAATATCAGTTTTTGATTAGTATCGAATTTGCCGCACGACCGGATCAGGCAGTTTGCGGGCTGTGCGCCGCGGAGGCGCTGCGGATGCTTCGCTCGTCGGGCAATTGCCAGGTAATCAGCAGCGAGCAGATGGCCACGGCTGCCAGCACCAGCAGGGCAAAGCCGAAGCCGGCCGCCTTGACCGCCGGCCCGAGGGCCCAGACCGCCATCGAGCTCACACCAAAGGAAACAGCCAGGCGAAAGCCGCTTACGCGGGAGCGAATGCTGTCATCGACGAAGCGCGCAATGATCGCGTCGGTGAACGGGATCGAGCCGAAAACCAGCACCATGAAGATGATCATCGCCAGATACAGCGTCCAGCCCTGGCTGAAAGCGGCCAGCAGGAACACCGGGCCCTGACAGGCGATAATGCCGAGCATCACGTTGCGAATTGGGAAGCGATCGATCAGGCGCCCCACCGCCAGTTGGGATAGCGACGAGAGCCCGTAGACGACCGCGAGCAGCATCCCGAGCAGCGCCGGCTGCTGCACCAGAATCGGCAACCGGGCTTTGAGCAGCTCGCCGTTGCCGTTGGTGGTGAAGTTGAACAGGATGCTGCTGGTGATGGCGAGCATGGTCATCACCAGGAACACCCTGTTTCGGGTGGCCGGAGGGAGCTCGATCTGCCTGACGCTTCGTTTCGCCGGGGCGCCGTCCTCGACCGGCGCGAACTTCATAAACAGCAGGCCACAGGCAATCGACAGGACGCCCGGGACAATGAAAGCAGTTCTCCAGTCGGCGTACTGGATGAGGAAGCCCGTGGACACGGCGGCCGCAGCGATGCCCAGATTGCCCACCATGCCGTTAATGCCTATGGTGATGCCCGGCTTGCTCGTATGCCGCAGCAACATCGGGATGCCCACCGGGTGGTAGATCGATGCAAAGGCGCCCATCACGCCCAGCGCCAGCGCCAGCTGCCAGGCATTCTGGGTGAGCGCAATCATCAGGGCCGAGCCGCCCATGCCGAAAAAATAGACGAGCATCATCGCGCGGCGGCCCCAGAGATCCCCCAACCGCCCCGAAGGGAAGGAGCCGATGCCGAACATGACGAAGGCGCCGGTGGTGTAGGGCATCAGATCTTCCCAGCGCCCGACGCCGAATTCGCGCGCGATCGCGGCCACTGCCGTCGCGAAGACGAGTAGCATCAGATGATCGAGTGCATGGGCGAGGTTCAGAAGCAGCGAGGTGATGCGCCAGGCCATGACGGGTTCCGACGGTTCGACGGCGCAAGTGTAACCCGGAACGGCGACCGGTTCCGCCGCGCCCGCGGCAGTCGCATTCCGACGGCGTTCAGTCCGAACGTGCGGCGGTGCTACCAGCGCAACAGGCGCGGACCAAGCAGCGCGCCGACGGCGGCCGGGATCAGCATGCCGAGCAAATACCAGAAGCCGATAAACGGCGCCGCCAGTTCCGGGCAGTGCAGGCTATATACCAGCGCGCCGACGGCTCCGGAAAGAAGCCCCGCCGCCGCGCCGGAAAGCCGCAAGCGCGTCGGGGCAAGCCCCTTCATCGCCCACACCAGTGCAACGAACACCGGCGCGGATAACATGGCGACCAGGAACGGGCACGAGTTCCACGTATCGCCGAGGAACAGCCCGGCACGCTGTGCCGCGTCAGCCCGCGTCAGCACGACCGCTGCGAGCAGCCAGATCGCGAGCACCGGCGCCGCCAGCGCGCCCGGCACCCAGGCAAGCCGCAGGCCCGGCCGCGACAGGCGCAGGGCCGCGAGCAAACTCGCCGCGGCAAGACAGGCGACAAACGCGAGCTTGACCCAGAACATCGGCAACAGGACCGCCGCGGCGAGATCGGGCCGCAGGCCGAGCAGGGTGGCCATCAGCAGCGCCGCACCGAGCGCGCCCCAGCCGAGGGCGGCCACGTAGCGTCGAGCGGCTGCGTTCGGCGCCACGGCGCCGGCACCGGTCGCCAGCATGGCCACCAGATCGTCGGTTCTCATGCGTCACCCCGTATCATCGCCGCCAGCGCCTTCAGGCCGCGATGCACCCCCACCTTGACCGCTGACTCCGACATGCCCGTGAGCCGCGCGGCTTCCGCCACCGTCAGACCCTCCAGCTTCATGTGGACGATGGGCAGGCGCTGCCGGTCGGGCAGCTGCGCCAGCAGCTTGCCGAGATCGCGGCGCGCTTCGGCAGCCTCGGTATCCGCGGAGGACGCAAGGTCGAACTCATCGTCCAGCGGATCGGTGAGCAGGTCACGCTTCGCGCGCCGGCGCAGCAAATCGACAAGCTTGTACTTTGCGATCGCGTGGAGCCACGCCGTCAACGGCTGTCCTGCGTCGTAGGTATGGCGTTGGTTGTGCACCGCCAGCAGCGATTCCTGCACCAGATCCTCCACCTCGTCCGGCAAGCGCACGAGACGCTTCCTCAGGAAGGCGCGCAAATGCGCGCTCAATTCCTGCAGAAACGCATGATAGGCCGGAGCGTCGCCGGCGAGTCCGCGGATCAGCAGTTTCCTGAGCCGCTCCTCGCCCGCATTCATCCGGCCTGTCTCTTTCATTCGCTGCATTGACGCCTTTGGTTACAGCCGCGCAAGAAAAATGAAACCGATAGCTGCCGGTCGTGTACTGACGGGCTGTTTAGGAATTGCCGAATCGGCCCGCGACTTCGGCGAGCATGCGGGGAGATATACTCTAATTTTGCAATCGGTCTAAATTGTGCCGACCGCGTAACCATTTGTCACTTCCCGGCGAACTACCCGTCAGTGCGCGCCAAATGCATCGTTCCCGGTGCGCAAGGCGCGGCCTGTCGATCCACTTGAATGGCGACTTACTCATGAATTCGCGTAGATTCATCATCTGCACCCTGGTCGCCGCGTCCTCGGCTGCGTTGCCGGCCACCGGCTTTGCCGCCTGCGACGCGCGCAGCGGACCGAAGACGGCCGCGCTGGTCGAGCTCTACACCTCCGAGGGCTGCTCAAGTTGTCCTCCGGCCGATCGGCAGCTCAGCCGCTTGCGGCAGGTTCTGGATCCGGCGGCCGAGGTGGTTCCCCTGGCGCTGCACGTTGGCTATTGGGACTATATCGGCTGGAAGGACGCGTACGCGCAACAAGCGTTCGGTGAGCGCCAAAGCTGGCTGGTGTATGCGAACCAGCAGAAGACGGTCTATACGCCGCAGTTCTTCGTCGGCGGCACCGAACTGCGCGCATGGCAGGGCACGCTGGGAGACAAGGTACGGCAGCTGAATATGCTGCCGGCCGCCGCCGCAATTCGGGTGCAGGCGCGCCTCACCGCGAGCGGCGCGCTGGCGCTTCGCGCCGACGCGACGGCGCGTGCCGGGGCCGGCCCGGCCGCGCTCTACCTGGCACTCGCCGAGAGCGGCTTGGTGACGAAAGTGACGCGCGGTGAAAACGGGGGTGTTACGCTAACGCACGATCATGTGGTGCGCCAATGGATCGGACCGATCCGCCTCACTGGCGGCGCGGCGCAGGTGCAGCGCGAGATCGCCCTGCCCGCGGCCTGGGACCGCGCGCGGCTGGAGGTGGTCGCTTTTGTGCAGGACGAGCGCGGCGGCAGCGTGCTGCAGGCGCTGAGCGCGCAGCATTGCGCCGGGTCATGAGTGTCGATCGGGGGAGTTTCCATGAGTGACGATACCCGAGCTATCCATCCAGTCTGGCTGCGCGCAACGCACTGGCTCAATGCGCTGGCCGTGGTGATCCTCGCGATGAGCGGCTGGCGCATCTACAATGCGTCGCCCTTGTTCGATTTCACCATTGCCAAGGGCATCACGCTCGGCGGCTGGCTCGGCGGCGCGATTCAGTGGCACTTCGCGGCAATGTGGCTGCTCGCCGCCAATGGCCTGGTGTATCTGTTGTGCAACGTCGGCACTGGGCGGCTCGCGCGCAAGTTTTTCCCGCTGTCGCCGCGGGCCATCGTTGCCGACCTGCTCGCCGCATTGCGCGGCCGGCTGTCGCATGCGGATCTGCGCCACTACAACGCAGTGCAGCGCGCGGCGTATTTGTTCGTGCTGGTCGACGCGGTGCTGCTGGTGCTGTCGGGCCTCGTGCTGTGGAAGTCGGTGCAGTTTCCGCTGCTGCGCGAATTGCTGGGCGGCTACGAAACCGCGCGCCGCGTGCATTTCTTCGCCATGGCGGCGCTGGTCGCCTTCGTGGCAGTACACTTGGTGATGGCGGCGCTGGTGCCGCGTGCGCTGTTGGCCATGATCCGCGGCCGCTAAGGAGTGACTATGTCTTTGACGAAATTCCCCAGACGGCTCGCACTCGACGGCGATGCCGTGGTGAAGGAAGCGCTGCGCCGCCTCGAGCAGCCATCGCGCCGCCTGTTCCTGCAGCGATCGCTCACGCTCGGCGGCCTGTCGCTTTTGACCGGCTGCGCCATCGTCGACGAGGACAGTGTCGAGCATGCACTGATGAAGGTGTCGCGCTTCAACGACAAGGTGCAGGGTTGGCTGTTCGATCCCAACCAGCTGGCACCGACCTATCCCGAATCGATGATCACGCGGCCGTTCCCGTTCAATGCCTACTACGGCGAGGACGAGGTGCGGCAGGTCGATGCGGGCAGCTATCGGCTCGAGGTGAGCGGCATGGTGGCCGACAAGCACGCCTGGACGCTGCCCGAGCTGCAGGCGCTGCCGCAGACCGACCAGGTGACGCGCCACATCTGCGTCGAGGGTTGGAGCGCCATCGGCAAATGGGGCGGCGTGCCCTTCGCCAGCTTCCTCTCCCGCATCGGCGCGGATACGAGTGCCAAGTACATCGGCTTCAAATGCGCCGACGACTATTACACCAGCATCGACATGCCCACCGCGCTGCACCCGCAGACGCTGCTGACCCTGAGCTACGATGGCCAGCCGCTGCCGCCGCGCTATGGCTTTCCGATGAAGCTGCGCATGCCGACCAAGCTCGGCTACAAGAATCCGAAGCACATCCAGGCGATTTTCGTCACCAACACCTACCCCGGCGGCTACTGGGAAGACCAGGGGTACAACTGGTTCGGCGGCAGTTGAATTCAGCTCGGGCGCCTCGCGCAAGGCGCGATGAAGCAGTGAGCGGCACAGCGGTGGGAGACCGAAGCTCGGGACCACCCGAAGAGGTGGTGGGAGACCGAAGGTCGGGACCACCCGAAGAGGTGGTGGGAGACCGAAGGTCGGGACCACCCGAAGAGGTGGAACTTCGTTCCCGCGCCCCTCGGCCGGGGTGCGGCATCTTCGCCGCGAACGCGCTCGGGCAAGCTCGGCTATCATGGCAGCAAGCCGATTTTTACACGAGGGCGTCCGCCATGAGCCACAAGCACGAACACCTGATCCAGGCGATCTTCCGCGATCCGATCAGCGGCAACATCCACTGGCGGGAGGCGGAGTCGCTGCTGCAACACCTCGGGGCCGAGATCGAACCGCTCTCGGGCGCGCGCCTGCGCGTGAAGTTGAATGGCTACGAGGACGTCCTGCACCGCCCGCATCAGGGCGCAACGCTTGACCGTTCGGCGGTCAAGAACCTGCGCGAGTATCTGGCCCGCGCGCGGGTCACGCCCTCGCTAGTCGAAGCAGAGAAGCCGCGCGCGAAGAACGTCTAACAGACCTGATTCGGGGGATACAAAAGGGGGCGTCCCCTCTTTTTTCAACACCCCTAAGCTGTTCGCCGATCCGCGCGCGCGCAGGATCAGCCAATATCGAGCAGTTCCACCTCGAACACCAGCGTCGAATTCGGTGGAATCACGCCGCCCGCTCGCTAACCGATTCGGACG
>JADGRR010000392.1 GCA_017880745.1 Burkholderiales bacterium | reverse complement strand
GTGAAAATCGTCATCTCGGCATCTGTGCGATCGCCTTTTTCGTCGAACTCGATTTTGCCGCTCGCGCCCTGATAGCTGAGCTTGGCGAGCTCGGTCAGGTATTTCGCCGGATCGGGCGAGTTCGCCTTCTTCATCGCCTCGATCATCAGGTTGGCGGCGTCGTAAGTGAACGGTGCGTACAAGATGGGTTCCATATTGAATTTCGCCCGGTACGCGTCGAGGAACTTTTTGTTCGCCGCCTGGACCGGAAGACCGGCCTGCGAGCAGAGCAGCCCTTCCGCGGCATCGCCGGCAAGCTCTTTCATCTTGTCGGTGCAGGCGCCGTCGCCGAAAGCGAACACCGCCTTGATGCGGAGCTCGCGGCCCTGCTTCAGGAGCGGGCCGCCGGTCGCGTCCATGCCGCCATAGAACACGGCGTCCGGCTTCTTGCCCTTGATCTTGGTCAGGATGGCCTTGAAGTCGGCGGTCTTGTCCGTGCCCTTCTCGCGCGGCAGGACATTCACTCCGGCCGCTTTGAGGGTCTTTTCGACCTCATTGGCCAAGCCCTCGCCGTAGGCAGTGGCGTCATCGATCACCGCCACGGTCTTGGGTTTGATTTCGCCCGCCAGGTAGCTTGCGATCGCGGGTCCCTGTTGATCGTCGCGACCGACCACACGAAACACAGTCTTGAAGCCCTGCTCCGTCAGTTGGGGATTGGTCGACGAACCGCTGATCATCGGAATGCCTGCCTGATTGTAAATGGCGGAGGCGGGGATGGAGACACCCGAATTCAGATGGCCGACCACGCCTGCGACCTTGGCGTCGACCAGCTTCTGTGCCACCGTGGTGCCTACCTTCGGATCGGCCTGGTCGTCATCGGCGACCAGTTCCAGTTTGACGGTTTTGCCATCCAGCTTGAGGCCCTTGGCGTTGGCCTCGTCGACGGCCAGGCGCGCTCCGTTCTCATTGTCCTTGCCCAGGTGGGCGATCCCGCCGGTGAGCGGGCCGACATGCCCGAGCTTGACCACCATGGGCGGCGGCGGGGGCGGGGGCGCGGCTACTACGGGTTCGGGTTTTTTCTGTTCGCCGCAACCGGCGAGAGTGAGCGCCGCGACGGCGGCGAATACGGCCAGGCTGAACTGTGTGCGTTGCATGGAAGTCTCCCGGGAAAAGGCGGAAGCATTCTAACACTGCCAAATGTTTCCATTCCTGCGCCGCGCGCAAAAAAGCCGGCGCGAGGCCGGCTTTCCATTCGCCGTTCGAGCGTCTACTTCTTGGTGGACAGCACCCACTTCACCAAGGTCTTGATGTCCGCGTCGGGCACCGCCGCGTTGGGCGGCATCGGGATCTGGCCCCAGGTGCCGGAGCCGCCGTTCTTGACCTTGGCGACGAGTTTGGCCTCGGCGCCCGCGTCGCCCTTGTACTTGGCGGCGACGTCCGCATACGACGGTCCGATCACCTTCTTGTCGACGGCGTGGCAGGTGAGGCAGTTGTATTTTTTTGCCAGGGCTTCTGAAGCGAGCGCATTGCCGGCGCTGGCGAGCAGTCCGGCAGAAACGAATAAACAGGTAATTAGGGTCTTCACTATTTCTCCTTGGGAAAGTATCGGGGTGGCACGTCGCCGCATATTACCGGAGTTCTTCTGTCCTGGAGGCCATATCAGAATTACCGAAAGGGTCCCTGATCTAGGCGAGCATGAGGGGATATGTCCCCCTCATCTCTAAATCAGCTCTTTAGCAGATCCAGCAGCATTTCCAGCTTATCCACAGGCGGCAGGCAAGTAACGCCCTGACACACCCAGGCGTTGACAGCGCCGGACATAACGGGCTTGGCCAGCAACGGCGACAGGCCCGCGGCCTCCCCGGAAACCGCGAGGATCAGGGTGGTCGGCAGGTAGCGCGGACTCAGGGCGTTCTGCCACTGGCGCAACTCCCCGGCCGCTCCGCGCAGCACTACCACCCGCGGCGGCTCGATCGCCTCCTCCAGCGCCATCAGCAGGCTGGTGTAGCCGTTCGGATGCTGCGCAAATGCCGGATAGAACAGCTGCAGCGTGCGCTCGGCGGCATCGAGGTAGCGCGACTCGCCCGTAATATGCCCCAGCCGCTGCAGTGCGAGCGCCGCGACCCCGTTGCCGGAGGGCGTGGCGCTGTCGTAACCTGGCTTGGGCCGATGGATCAGCCGTTCGTGATCGTGGCTGGTGAAAAAGAAACCGCCGAGTTCCGGATCGTAGAACTGCTCCAGCAGCACCTCGGCCAGGCCCTCGGCGAACTCGAGGTCCCGGCCCTGAAAATCGGTCTGCATGAGTTCGATCAGCGCGGCGAGCAGGAAGGCGTAATCGTCCAGATAGGCGTTCAGATGCGCGCGGCCGTCCTTGCAGGTGGCGAGCAGGCGCGAGCGCGCCGAACGCTTTTCTTCCTGCCACAGCGTGCCGCGGATGAAATCCAGCGCGGCGCGTGCCGAGGCCAGCCACTCGGGGCGTCCGAATACGCGCGCTGCCCGGGCCATACCCCCGATCATCAGCGCATTCCAGCTGGTCAGAATTTTCTCGTCGCGTCCAGGGCGGATGCGCCGCTCGCGTGCCGCGAACAGCTTGGCGCGCGAGCGAACCAGCAGGGCGCCGCATTCGGGCACTGGCCGCCCCACGGTCTGGGCGATCTCCTCCAGCCCGCGCGCCACATGCAGATGCCATTGCCCTCCCTCGAAATTGGCCTCGTCCGTAAGCCCATAGAAAGGCGCACACACGGCGTATTCTTCGTCGCTGAGCAAGGCGCGCACCTGCTGCGGCGTCCACACATAGAATTTGCCTTCCTCGTGCTCCGAATCCGCGTCCAGGCTGGAGTAATAGCCGCCTGCGGGAGACTGCATTTCGCGCATGGTCCACGCCGCAGTTTCGTCGACCACTTCGGCGAACAGCGGATCGCGTGTCAACGCCCAGGCGTCGCTGTAGCGTGCGAGCAGCGGGCCATTGTCGTAGAGCATTTTCTCGAAGTGCGGGATGAGCCAGTGCGCGTCGACGCTGTAGCGGCAGAAACCGCCGCCGAGCTGATCGTAGATGCCCCCGACCGCCATGCGGCCGAGCGTGTAAATCGCCATCTTGAGCGCGCCGGCCTGTTCCGTCCCGTGGATGCCGCCTGCGCCTTCGTGGATTCCACTTGCGGCATGGTGCCGCAGGCAAAGCTCGAGGTCGGTTGGATGCGGGAACTTGGGCGCCGCGCCGAAACCGCCATAGCGTGCATCGAAACTCGCCGCCAGGATTTGCAGCGCCAACTCAATCGGGCTGCGGGAGAACTCCGAGTGCTGCGCCGGACGCGCGGGCTGCATGCGCTCGAAGCCGCCGAGTATGGCCTTGCCCTGCCTCGCAATTTCCGCGCGATCGGAGTGATAGAACTGCGCCACGCGCTCGAGCAGATCGGCGAATCCGGGCAGGCCGTAGCGCGGCGTCTTGGGGAAATAGGTGCCGCCGAAAAACGGCTCCTGCTCGGGCGTGAGGAACATGGTGAGCGGCCAGCCGCCCGAGCGCTGGCTCATCATCTGATGCGCCAGCTGGTATATCTGGTCCAGGTCGGGACGCTCCTCGCGGTCGACCTTGATGTTGATGAAATGCCGGTTCATCAACGCAGCGACTTCGGCGTCCTCGAAGGACTCGTGCGCCATCACGTGGCACCAGTGGCAGGCGGAGTAGCCGACCGAAAGCAGGATCGGTTTATTCTGCGCGCGCGCCGCCTGCAGGGCTTCCTCGCCCCAGGCATACCAGTCCACCGGATTGCCAGCGTGCTGCCGCAGATAAGGACTGGTTTCGTGAGCGAGTCGGTTGGGCATCGTGTCTATCCGTTGCGACTTAAATCGC
>JADGRR010000391.1 GCA_017880745.1 Burkholderiales bacterium | reverse complement strand
GTTTTGCAGCGAGGATAGCGGCGAGTGTGGCGAAAGTTCCGCCCGGTAATCGGGTCGCAAGTACTGGCCACGACAATCATCGCGTCGATCGCCGCCTGGATTGCGGGCTTACACGGCGCGATTTCGGCGGTCCTGGGCGGCCTGATCAGCATCATCGCCGGACTGGTGTTTGTGCTGCTGACCGCAAGATACAAAGTGAGATCCGCGGGGGAGGTCCTGCTCGTCGCCTTCAAGGCTGAAGCGGCGAAGCTTTTCCTGGCAATTTCGCTGCTTTGGCTCGTGCTCGCGCTCTATCAAGATGTCGTCGTGGCCGGGCTGATCGGATCGTTTGTCGTTTCGATCTTGATATTCAGCATGGCGTTATTCGCCGGCGACAAGACGTAGCGCGCCCTTGGACATGGATAAATCAGGCTAGACAGAATGGCTGCCGAGCAAGAACTCACCGCAACAAGCTATATCCAGCACCACCTGAGCTTCAACGCCCAGTCGGTCGGGGACCATCCGTTCTGGACGCTGAACGTCGATTCGCTGGTAATTGGCGCAGTCCTTGGCATCGTCGCCACGGCCCTGATGTGGTGGGTGGTGCGCGGCGCGACCTCGGGCGTGCCCAACAAACGCCAAGCCTTCGTCGAGCTCCTGTTCGGTTTCGTTGACGACCAGGTGAAGGGCATATTCCACGGCAAGCGCGACTTCATTGCGCCCACCGCGCTCACCGTGTTCGTCTGGGTGCTGCTGATGAACGCGATGGACTTCCTGCCGGCCGACATCATGGCCTGGATTCTGACGCACGTGTTCCACCAGCACGAATTCAGAATTGTCCCCACCGCTGACGTCAACACCACCTTCGCCCTGTCGCTGTCGGTATTGCTGCTGATGATTTATTTTTCCATCGCGGTCAAGGGGCTGCGCGGCTGGATCCACGAGCTGTTCTGCGCGCCCTTCGGCTCGCATCCCCTCCTGTGGCCGTTCAATTTCCTGTTCAATCTGGTCGAATACGTGTCCAAACCGCTGTCGCATTCGTTGCGGCTGTACGGCAACATGTATGCCGGCGAGATCATTTTCCTGCTGCTGTGGCTGTGGGCCGCGACCAGCCTCAGCGGCGCGTTCTTCGGCGTCATACTCGGCGTCGGCTGGTCGATATTCCACATCCTGATCGTGGTGCTGCAGGCGTACATTTTCATGATGCTCACCATCGTGTACATCTCGATGGCGCACGAGAGCCATTGATATGGTTAGCATCCGATTTGGGGGATATACAAGGGGGCGTGCCCCGTTGTCCCCAATATGCTCACCGATAATTTCCCATTAACCCCCGATAACACCTCACTTCATTTCGTTCAAGAAAGGACACTACGATGGACAAAATTCAAGCCTTGGCCATGATTCAGGCCTACACCGGCATCGGCATCGGCCTGATGATCGGACTGGGTGCCATGGGCGCCTGCATCGGCGTGGCCCTGATGTGCAGCCGCTTCCTCGAGGGCGCGGCGCGCCAGCCTGAACTGATCCCGCAACTGCAGGCCAAAGTGTTCCTGCTGCTCGGCCTGATCGACGCCTCGTTCATTATCGGCGTCGGCATTGCGATGCTGTTCGCGTTCGGCAACCCGCTGCTCGCCGTCATCCCCAAGTAACTTGACCGCACCGCCGGTCCTGTCGCACTGGGCCGGGCCCGCCAGGGAATTCGAACATGAACATTAACTTGACACTGATCGCACAGGCGATCTCGTTCGCGCTTTTCATTTTATTTACGGTCAAGTTCATCTGGCCGCCGCTGATGAAAGCGATGGAAGAGCGGCAGAAGCAGATTGCCGACGGCCTGGCAGCCGGCGAAGAGGGCAAGCAGCAACTGCAGGCCTCCGGCAAGCTCGCGAGCGAGGAACTGGTCAAGGCGCGTGCGCGCGCGGCCGAGATCATCGCCCACGCCGAAAAGCGCGGATTGCAGATGATCGAGGAAGCCAAGAACTCGGCCAAGGCCGAGGGTGATCGCCTGATCGCCGGCGCGAAGTCCGAGATCCAGCAGGAAGTTTCGAGCGCCAAGGAAGCGCTGCGCGAACAGGTGGCGACCCTGGTGGTCAGCGGCGCCGAGAAGATTCTGCAGCGCGAAGTCAACGCCCAGGCTCACGCCGAGCTGCTCAACCAGTTGAAGCGGGAGCTTTAAACCCCTATGGCCGAGACCGCCACCCTCGCCCGACCCTACGCCGAGGCGGTGTTCCGCCTCGCCGACGCGGGCGGCACGCTCGCCGCGTGGTCGGGCGCGCTGCGCACCCTGGCGCAGGCGGCCGCACATCCCGACGTGCAGGACTGCCTGGCCAAGTACGACCTGACTGCGGTGCAATTGCAGGAGCTGTTCCTGTCTCTGTGCCCGGGCGACCTCTCGGCCGAGACGAAAAACTTCGTCAAGCTGCTGATCGAATACGACCGATTGGCGCTGCTGCCGGAAATCTTCACGCAGTTCGAGACGCTCAAGAACGAGCGCGAAGGCGTGGTCGACGCCCAGATCACCACGGCCTTTGAACTGGAGGGCGCACAGCTCGCGAGCCTCGTGGCCGATCTGGAAAAGCGCTTCAAACGCAAAATCAATCCCCGGGTGAGCATCGACCGCGATCTCATCGGCGGCGTGCGCGTGGTGGTCGGCGACGAAGTCATCGACGGCTCGGTGCGCGGCAAGCTGAACGCGATGGCCGCGGGACTGCTCGCGAGCTGAGAATACTTAAGGTTCAGGAGATAGCATGCAACAGTTGAATCCTTCCGAGATCAGCGAGCTGATCAAGAGCAAGATCCAGAATCTTGCGCTGTCCGCCGACGTCCGCACCCAGGGTACGGTGGTGTCGGTGACCGACGGCATCTGCCGCATCCACGGCCTCTCCGACGTGATGGCGGGCGAGATGCTGGAATTTCCCAAGAACACTTTCGGCCTCGCGCTCAACCTTGAGCGCGACTCGGTCGGCGCGGTTGTGCTGGGCCCCTACGAGCACATCTCCGAGGGCGACACGGTCAAGTGCACCGGCCGCATTCTGGATGTGCCGGTCGGCCCGGAACTCATCGGCCGCGTGGTCAACTCGCTCGGCCAGCCGATCGACGGCAAGGGCCCGGTCAACGCCAAGATGACGGACGTGATCGAGAAGGTGGCGCCGGGCGTGATCGAGCGCAAATCGGTATCCCAGCCGGTGCAGACCGGCCTGAAGTCGATCGACTCCATGGTGCCGATCGGCCGCGGCCAGCGCGAGCTGATCATCGGTGACCGCCAGACCGGCAAGACCGCAGTGGCAATCGATACCATCATCAACCAGAAGGGGAAGGACCTGATCTGCGTCTACGTCGCGATCGGGCAGAAAGCCTCCTCGGTGGTCAACGTGGTGCGCAGGCTCGAAGAGCACGGCGCCATGGCCTACACCATCGTGGTCGCGGCCACGGCGTCGGAGTCCGCCGCGATGCAGTACATCGCGCCCTACTCCGGCTGCACCATGGGCGAATTCTTCCGCGACCGCGGCCAGGACGCGCTGATCATTTACGACGACCTGACCAAGCAGGCGTGGGCCTACCGCCAGGTGTCGCTGCTGCTGCGCCGACCGCCGGGCCGCGAAGCCTATCCCGGCGACGTGTTCTACCTGCATTCGCGCCTGCTCGAGCGCGCCGCGCGCGTGAACGAGGAGTACGTGGAGAAATTCACCAAGGGCGCGGTCAAAGGCAAGACCGGCTCTCTCACCGCGCTGCCGGTGATCGAAACCCAGGCCGGCGACGTCACCGCCTTCGTGCCGACCAACGTGATATCGATTACTGACGGGCAGATTTTCCTCGAGACCGACCTGTTCAACGCCGGCATCCGCCC
>JADGRR010000390.1 GCA_017880745.1 Burkholderiales bacterium | reverse complement strand
GCGATCGGCCAGCGTCCGCTGGAAAAGCTCCCGCGCCTGTTCGCCGCGGTCGCCACCGATTTGCAAAGCGGCGAAGCGATGGTGTTCCGCACCGGCAATACCGGCATGGCGGTGCGCGCATCGAGCAGCGTGCCCGGAGTGTTTCAGCCGGTGAAGATCAACGGCCGCGAATATGTCGATGGCGGTCTGGTGAGCCCGGTGCCGGTGGAGGCGGCGCGACACATGGGCGCCGATTTCGTCATCGCCGTGGATATCTCCGACCAGCCGCAATACGGCAGCACGAAGAGCACGATCGACGTGCTGTTGCAGACCTTCGCCATCATGGGGCAGAGCATCGGGCGCTACGAACTCAGGGATGCGGATGTGGTGATCCGCCCGCAAACGTCGGGCATCAGGTCGACCGATTTCCAGGACCGGCACATGGCGGTGCTCGAAGGAGAGAAGGCGGTGGCGGCGGCGCTGCCGGAGATCAAGGCGAAGCTCGCGAAATTGCGCGAGGGTCGTTGAGCGGCAAGAAGAGTTGCGGATGCGGACAGATGCCTTTACAAAACTCTGTGCTACTCCATTGCTATAGTACCGGCCATTCATGGCGAAGCAGCCCATAGAGGTTGTCGTCTATGACTTCACCTTTTACGATTCGGCGTTGCCGCAACGACCCTTCATGAACAAACCCGAGACTGAGCAAGAGCCGGTGAGAGCGAATGTTTCTCGCGTCGGCCCCCGCGTCGAGACGGCGCAGCGCCAGTTCCGAAAAAACGAATGTCACCAGCGCAGCTAGAGCCTCTCGCATATATCCACAGCCCCAATGACGCGAACCCAGCAAATAGCCTATCTCCGCTCTACCACTGCCGGCTTCCAATCCAAAAAGCATGCAGCTTCCGATGACAGCGTTCTTTGATTGTTCAACGATGGCAAACTGGTTAGCCACGCCATCGTTGTAGCGAGACACCACGCGCTCATACCAGGCGCTCGCGTCTGGCATGCCTCTCCATGTTGCGAAGGGCAGATAGCGAACCACCTCTTCTTCAGAATGAATCTCCAATAACGACGATAGATCGCTTTCTGCTACGAGGCGGAGCAGCAGACGACTTGTATGAATCTCGCGTGAAGCGATTGACGCCATAGTTACTCTCTTGCAATCAAAACTATGCTGGAACCAATGAATCAACCGACGTTTAGCAGTTTTACTCAAATGGCCGCACTACGGCGGTTGCTTATGTCGGTTGTCCATGCCTGCTTCTGACGCGGCGGCATGATCTTGTCTCTCGCATCGTGCCAAGGCCAGGACGGAATGGCAAGCCCCGCACCCTGATCTTGTAAAGGGCGGCCGCTCGGCTCAGTACGCGCCGGGGTCGCCGGGGAACACCACTGGCGATTCGTAGCCGTCGGCCGACACGGCAGAGACGCCGAAGAACCAGTCGTCGATGACGACGTTCTCCAGCGTCAGCCGGGCGGGCTGTGCGGCATCGGCCGCCACGTAGCGGCTGTATTTCCATTGCGGGTCGGTGGTGGCGCGCCACCACACGCGATAGCCCGCGGCGCCGGGCTGCGCTTGCCACCTCAGGGTGGTGTTCGGCGTTACGGCGCCCTCGATACTGACCCCCTTTGGCGGCGCCGGCGCGTTGGCCATTGCAGCCAGCGTGACCAGGTTCAGCCGCGTCACCTGAGCCAGATAGTCGAAATCGACGAACTCGATCGTGTCGCCGTACCGCACGCCGTTCTCGACGCGTGTGTCCTGGTGCTGGTGGGTATAGTCCTCGTGCGCCTCCGTCACGCGCACGGCGGGGAAGCCGAGCTCGAGGAAGGACAGCTGGTCACCGCCGCGCCCGAAGCGGTCGGTGCGGTAGACCATCTGCACCCGCAGGTTGGTCAGATAGCGATCCGCCAGCGTGGCCATGAAGCGCGCGATGTTGCGCGACGGTGAATCGACCTCGCCGCCGTTGTAGCGTCGGCGGTTGGCCTGCGCAGCCGTCTCGAGCGCCTTGGTGCCTTCTGAGAACACACGCACCGTGCTGTTGTCGTGCACGCCATCTTCGCCATGGCTGTTGCCGATGATGTCGTTGTTGAGGTCGGCCTCCACCTGCCAGCCTTGCGCCCGTGCGTATTCGGCCAGCACCTTGCCGCCGTACAGGCCCTGCTCTTCGCCAGACAGCGCGGCGTAGACCAGCGTGGCGCGGAAGCGGCGTTTCGTCAGAACCCGCGCCGCTTCCATCACTGCCGCCACGCCCGACGCATCGTCGTTGGCGCCGGGTGCGTCGCTGGTAAAATTCATGATGTCGGCGACGCGCGAATCGAGGTGGCCGGTAATCAGGATCACCCGGTTCGCGTCGCCGCTGCCGCGCTGGATCGCGACGATGTCCATCACCTCGGCGGGTTGCGGCATGCGCGGGCCGCTGAAGGTCTGCGACGGCGTGACCACCTCGAGGCAGTTGCCGCATCGTGCCGACAGATCGGCGAAGCGCCCCTGCACCCAGCGCCGTGCCGCGCCGATGCCGCGTGAGTCGGAACGTGTCTCCGACAAGGTGTGGCGGGTGCCGAAACTCACCAGGGTGCTGATCGTCGAATTCAGTTCGGCCGGGGTCACTGCCGCGACCACCTCGCGCAACAGCGGCTGCTCGGTGGCGGGTTCGCCCGCCGCCGCATTTACCAGCAGCACGAAGCAGGCGGCCGTCAGCACGCCGATGTGCAAGAACGCGTTACGCACTGTGTCCCCTCCGTGTGGGTCGTGGCTCGCGCCGAGTCCACTACGGGATGTTTGCGAAAACCACTTCGCCGACGCAAACGTAGCATACACGTAGAGCGCCTGACTGGCTGCTCTACAACAATTTCGTCAGCGACCGGAGATGGCCGGTTGTTGCCCGTGACACCCTCTGCCTGCTGAAATGCCGGCCAACGTCTGCTAACTCATGCCGCAGGCAGCAGGCGACCCTCAGCAGACCGGCGATTTTCTCCAAAGCGGAGTCAACGACCAGATGCGCGCGGCTGCCCGACTGTTTGCTCGTGTACCAGCCAGGAACATTGCCTGATTTGCGATCGTCGGAAATGGCGTCGTAATCGACATATCTCAGGACCTGTCGTCGAGTGAGTTCGGGACGAAAGACACCGAGTCATGCGTGAAAAGCCCCTAGACGGGGGGCCATGTGCCGCTATTACAGCAATGCTGCCTGCCTTCGAACGCTGCGTGCCGCCATTTGCTATGAGATTCATTGCATTAGCCGAGCCATCGTGTTGGCACGCGACGTGCATAGGAATCGGATGGCGAAAGCATTCATTGTCGTGACAACGAACGGGGCATGTTCCAGCGGCAAATGCGTCGCGTGCGTCCGTTGCGTACCGACTTAGTGTCTTCGTTGTGCGAATTTATTGGATGGGTAGCAAGTGATTTCGAACATGTCTCGACATGGGCGCCTGAAGATTGCGCAAGCATCGGCGTTCCGCCGCGCTGGTAAGAACCGGCAATAGCCAGGCGCGGCACGCTGGTTTGCGCGTCGATGCCCATCGCATAGAAGAGGACGCCAATGATAAGAAGCGAACTAGACGTACTGATTGTCGAAGACGAACCCATCCTGGCAAAGAACATTTGCGCCTACCTGGTTCGCTACGGCTACCAGGTGCGAATCGCGGCCACGGCCGAGGCCGGCCTGTCGGAACTCGACTCTTTCAAACCCGACATCATCCTTCTCGACTTCAATCTACCGGGAATGAACGGGTTGGAGGCGTTAGCCAAGTTTCGCGCCATCGACCGCCAAATCAAGGTACTCATGATGAGCGCGTATGGCAGCGCGGATCTTGCCCTGAAAGCCGTGCGGGCCGGCGCCTCTGATTTCGTC
>JADGRR010000389.1 GCA_017880745.1 Burkholderiales bacterium | reverse complement strand
GCAGGAGATCGACGAGCGCGTGCGTGAGGGCAAGGGGCCGATCACGCCGGAAGGCGAGATGGCCGAGGAGAAATACCGCCTGGTGGTCGAAGGCCCGCCCAACTGGACCAGCTTCCGCGAATTCTGGAAAATGTTCTATGACGAGGGCGCGGTGGTGGTTACCTCCACTTACGCCAAGGTCGGCGGCGTGTACGATTTCGGTTTCCGCCACGACCCGGACCACCCGATCGAGTCGCTGGCCGAATACTGCCTCGGCTGCTACACCAACCTCAACCTGCCGCAGCGCATCGACATGATCTGCAAGTACATCGACGAATACCAGGCCGACGGCCTGCTGATCAATTCGATCAAGAGCTGCAATAGCTTTTCCGCGGGGCAGTTGCTGATCCTGCGCGAAGTGGAGAAGCGCACCGGCAAGCCGGCCGCGTTCATCGAGTCCGACCTGGTGGATCCGCGCTACTTCTCCGCGGCCAACATCAAGAACCGGCTGGAGAGCTATTTCCAGATGATCAAGCAAAAACGCACCGCCGCCGCCGGCGCCGTTCATTAAGAACAGGACTCAAGGAAACCAATATGCGCTGCTTCATCGGTATCGACCTCGGCTCGACCACCACCAAGGCGGTGGTGATCGACGAGGACCGCAACGTGCTCGGACGCGGCATCACCAACTCGCGCTCGAACTACGACACCGCGGCCGCAATCGCCAAGCAGGAAGCGCTGGTCAACACCCGCTTCCATCTGTTCCGCAATGCCCTGTCGCAATCAGGTGCGCTCAACGGCAAGCTCGAGGATTTCCTCAGCCACCTGGAGCGCGACTTCCGGCTGGAGCAGTTCCTGGAGCAGCTCGCCGACCTGGAGGCCACCTGCCGCCGCAACGCCGAAGGCACGCGCTTCGGTGACAACGCCGCGGCGGTCGCCACGGCGCTGACCGAAGTGTTCAAGCGCCTGCAGGCGGAGGCGCCGGAATTGTTCGCGCCGGGGGCGAAACGCAAATCGGATTTTTTCCGCGACATCGCCGGCAGCCGCTACCTCGCCATCGGCGAAACAGTGGCCAAGGAAATGGGCATCCGCTACGACATGGTGCTCAATGTGTTCGACCGCTCGATCATCGAAGTCGAAAACCGCGTCTACGCCGACGCCATGACTACGAACCTGATGCGCGCGCTGGAGCGCACGTTCAAGGGCATGCCGGAAACCGCGGGCCGCGCTGACGCCATCCGCGCGCCGATCCAGGGCGTGCTCGAAACCCCGCTCGAGGAAACCTACGTCATCGGCACCGGCTACGGCCGCGCGCGCCTGCCCTTCTCCAAGGAGCACGTCCGCTCCGAGATCCTGTGCCACGGTCTGGGCGCGCACGTGATGTACCCGGGCACGGCCACCGTGCTCGACATCGGCGGCCAGGATACCAAGGCGATCCAGGTGGACCCCCACGGCATCGTCGAGAGCTTCCAGATGAACGACCGTTGCGCCGCGGGCTGCGGGCGCTACCTCGGCTACATTGCCGACGAGATGAACATGGGACTGCACGAGCTCGGGCCGCTGGCGATGAAGGCGACCAAGAACGTGCGCATCAATTCCACCTGCACCGTCTTCGCCGGCGCCGAGTTGCGCGACCGCCTGTCGCTCGGCGAGAAGCGCGAAGACATCATGCTCGGCCTGCACCGCGCCATTATCCTGCGCGCCATGTCGATCCTGGCGCGCTCGGGCGGCGTGCGCAACGAATTCACTTTCACCGGCGGCGTCGCCAAGAACGAGGCCGCGGTGAAGTCGCTGAAGGATCTGGTGCGCGAGAACTACGGCGAAATCAAGCTCAACATCGACCCCGACTCGATCTATACCGGCGCGCTCGGGGGCGCGACATTCGCCTGGCGCGCGGTGGTCGAGGAAGGCAAAGCAATAGAGACGAGGGTATGAACACGAACACAGCGGAGGCGGCACAATGACCATCAGCGTAGGCATCGACATCGGCTCGGGCGTCGTCAAGACGGCGCTATTCAAGACCGAAAACGGCCACAGCGAGTGGCTCGCGCGACGGGTCGAACGCATCCGCCGGCGCGACAACCTGCAGCTGGCGAAAGCGGGTTACGACGAAGTCCTCGAAGAGGCAGGGCTCAAGCCCGCCGACGTCGATTACGTCGCCACCACCGGCGAAGGCGAGAACGTCAAGTTCGCCACCGGGCATTTCTACTCCATGACCACGCACGCCCGCGGCGGGATTTTTCTCAACCCGGAGGCCCGCGCGGTGGTGGACATCGGTGCACTCAACGGCCGCGCCATCTACATGGACGAACGCGGCAAGGTGCTTGCCTACAAGATGACCAGCCAGTGCGCCTCGGGCTCGGGCCAGTTCCTGGAGAACATCGCGCGCTACCTCGGGGTCGCAGTCGAGGAAATCGGGCCGCTGTCCAAGTCGGCACAGACCCCGGAAAAGATCAGCTCGATCTGCGCCGTGCTGGCGGAGACCGATGTCATCAACATGGTCTCGCGCGGCATCCCCACGCCCGACATCCTCAAGGGCATCCACCTGTCCATGGCCTCGCGCCTGGTGAAACTGCTGAAAGTGACCGGCATCATGAAGGGCACCGTGCTGCTCACCGGCGGCCTGGCGCTCGACGTCGGCTTGCTCCTGGCGGTACAGGAAGAACTGGCGAACGAGAAAATCACCGGTCTGACCGTGGTCAGCCACCCCGATTCGATCAGTGCCGGCGCGATCGGCGCGGCGCTATGGGGTGCATTCAGGCACGGCAAGCTGCGCGAACTGCAGCAGCGCGCTGCGGCGTAGGCGCGCGAGCCCCTCTAGTCGGACCGGCTAAGAACACGCGCGGAGATGGAATGCCGCGCCGGAACACGATATCCGCCGTACTTTACAAATAGGAAGAAATCATGGCCCTGCTGATTAACGACGACTGCACCTCCTGCGACGCGTGCGTTCCCGCCTGCCCCAACAAGGCGATCACCGCCGGCAATCCTTATGTCATCGATCCGCTGCTGTGCACCGAATGCGTCGGTGCCGAGGACGAGCCGCAGTGCATGCTGGTGTGCCCGGCCGACTGCATCGTCCCGCACCCGGACTTCCGTGAGAGCAAGGAGGAATTGATGGAGAAATACAAAGGCATACACGGCTGAGGTCAATTGGTCAGAGAAGAGAACCACGTAGCTACGAAACGGCTACGCGATTGATCGAGCCCTGAATAGCTCCCCAACGCGGGCAAACCTCGACATTGGTGCGAGGTTATTTCATTGATCTGAACGGCAGGAAACGACCTCTATGCGATCACTCAGCTAAGACGTCGCGACTGGCCGATTCTCGGCCTAACCAGGCGCTCGCGCTTGGCTGGTTGGGGCGATAAGGGCTTCCGGGGCGAGCGCCCGATCCTGGAAAACGCAAGCTTCCGAGTAGGCGAGGAGGTTACCCTCCTCACCCCTCACAGACCCCACCGTGCGGGACTACCGCATCGGTTGCCGGGTGGGACGTTTACCCGCCGGGACGATCAGTTGCGCGATAGGTATATTTTCGCCTGCTGCAGTTCCGGGCGCGGATCGCCTTTGGCGGCAAGCTGCGCGAGCTTGGCGAAATAAGATCTCGCCTTGGCCGAGTCGCCCGCCTGGGTCGCCGCCAGCGCCGCGCCGTAGAAGCCGCGGAAGCGGTTGGGCTCGCGGATCGCCGAGGTCTCGAACTCCTTCAGTGCCTGCGCCGGTTGCTTCAGTTCGAGCAGCATTTCGCCGAGCAGCTCGCGCGCCGGAAGTACGCGCCCGGGCGTGACAGGTGATTTTTCGCTCGCGTCCTCCATGTCCGCGGATTTGCGCATCAGCGCGAGTGCTTCCTCGTTGCTGCGCTCGGCA
>JADGRR010000388.1 GCA_017880745.1 Burkholderiales bacterium | reverse complement strand
GAATGCTGCGCCCGCATCGTGTTAGGTCTGCTCGTGCTCGAACGCCAAGGGAGCCACGCCGAACTCATAGAGAGCCGCAGGAAACTACGCGAGGCACATCCCGCGCTGTTCGCGCGCTACATGCAAGACAGATAGAAAACACCGTGCCATGTCAAGACGTCGATAGCGTCCTTGGCATGGCGGAGGCGGACCGGGGAGGCGAATTGTGTAGCCAAAAGGCGACTTGCCGCACTTGTCTTTCGGGTCCAAACTGCGCAACTTTCGAGCATAAGGGAGCAGAGCATGAGCCAGGTTTCGAAGCTGTCTGCGCAGCAGACTGCAAGCATACTTAATTTCATCGGCGGCGAGTTCGTCGCGGCAGCATCGGGCAAGACTTTCGAAAACCGGTCGCCCGTCGACGCGCGGCTGCTGGGACTCGTCTCCGAGGCCGGAGAGGCAGAGGTGGATCGGGCGGTGAAAACCGCCCGCGCCGCGCTCGCCGGGCCGTGGGGCGCGCTCGAAATGGCGGAGCGCACCGAGTTGCTCTACGCGGTGGCCAACGAGATCAACCGGCGCTTCGATGAGTTTCTCGAGGCCGAGGTCGCCGACACCGGCAAGCCGGCGAGCCTCGCCCGGCACATCGACATCCCGCGCGGCGCGGCCAACTTCAAGATTTTTGCCGACGTGGTGAAGAACGTGCCGAGCGAATTCTTCCAGATGGCCACGCCCGACAAGAAGGGCGCCATCAACTACGCCATTCGCGTGCCCAAGGGCGTGATCGCCGTGATCGCGCCGTGGAACCTGCCGCTGCTGCTGATGACGTGGAAAGTGGGCCCCGCGCTCGCCTGCGGCAATACCGTGGTGGTGAAGCCTTCGGAAGAAACGCCCGCCACGGCGACGCTGCTGGGCGAGGTGATGAACGCGGTCGGCGTGCCGAAGGGGGTTTATAACGTCGTCCACGGCTTCGGTCCCGGTTCGGCGGGCGAGCTGCTCACGCGCCATCCGGGCATCGACGCGGTCACCTTCACCGGCGAGACGCGCACCGGCGCCGCGATCATGAAAGCGGTCGCCGATCGCGTGCGTCCGGTGTCGTTCGAACTCGGCGGCAAGAACGCGGGTGTGGTGTTCGCCGACTGCGATTTCGACGCCGCGGTGGAAGGCATGGGCCGCGCGGTATTCGCCAACTGCGGCCAGGTCTGCCTCGGCACCGAGCGCGTCTACGTCGAGCGGCCGATTTTCGACAAATTCGTCGCCGCGTTGAAAGCGAAGGCCGAGAGCTTGAAGCCCGGCCGCCCCGAAGATGCGAACACCGGCCTCGGGCCGCTGATCAGCGCAGAGCATCGCAACAAGGTGCTGTCCTACTACGGCAAGGCGCGCGACGAGGGTGCCACCGTGGTCACCGGCGGCGGCATTCCGAAAATGGAGAGCGCGCTCGCCAACGGCTGCTGGATCGAGCCGACCATCTGGACCGGATTGCCCGAGGAATCCGCCGTGGTGCGCGAGGAAATCTTCGGGCCCTGCTGCCACGTGCGGCCGTTCGACACCGAGGACGAAGCGGTGCGGCTTGCCAACGCCACGCAGTACGGGCTCGCCACTACCATTTGGACTACCAACCTCGCGCGCGCGCACCGCGTCGCCGCGAAAATCGAGGTCGGCATCTGCTGGGTCAACTGCTGGTTCCTGCGCGATCTGCGCACCCCCTTCGGGGGCTCGAAGCAATCCGGCATCGGCCGCGAGGGCGGTGTGCATTCGCTCGAGTTCTATACCGAACTGCGCAACGTCTGCGTCAAACTGTAGCCGCGGCGCCCGCAACCGGCGCAACGCCGCTTGCGGCGCCCGGCCTGAGCGCCGCATAATCGCTGCATGTGCGGCCGCTACAAGATCGTCACCGATGCGCAGGCGCTCTACGATGCGTTTCAGGTCGAGGCGGAGCTGAATGCGGCGCCGCTAGCGCGCTATAACGTCGCGCCGGCGACCGATCAACTGGTGATCCTCAGCGAGGGCGGGCACAGGGTGGCGCGCTGGCACCACTGGGGGCTGATTCCGCATTGGGCGAAGGATAAGGCCATCGGCTACAAGACCATCAATGCGCGCGGCGAAAGCGTCGCGGCAAAGCCGGCTTTCCGCGCGGCGTTCCGGCTGCGCCGCTGCCTGGTTCCCGCGACGGGCTTCTACGAATGGAAGGCGCTCGCGGGCGGCAAGCAGCCGTATCTGATCAGGCTCAGCGGCGGCGAACTGTTCTCGTTCGCCGGGCTGTGGGAGACCTGGGCCGGGCCCGAGGGGGAGGTGCGCTCGTTCACCATCATTACCACCGAGCCGAACGAATTGATGGCGCGCATCCATGAGCGCATGCCCGCGATCATCCCGCGCGCGCAGTATGCGCGCTGGCTCGATCCGGCGCTGCGCGACCCGGTCGAATTGCAGGCGATGATCGCGAGCTATCCGGCGAAGGAGATGCAGGCGGTTCCGGTCAGCGCCAAAATCAACAGCGCGCGCAATCAGGGCGCCGAGCTGATCGAGCCGGCGGGCGCGCCACTCGCATGACCTGCGGAAGCTCTGATTGAGTCTGTCACGCAATCAGACCATCCCCCGGTCTCACCCCAACGGGGATGGCAAAGGTTAGAATGGCGCCATGCTGATGGAACGAGCCCGATGGACCAACCGTTCGAAATGGATCTGAGCTTACAGATCGGAAAGTACGATATCCAGAGGCAGCTCGGCAAGGGCGCGACGGGGACGGTGTACCTTGCCGTGGACACGTTCTCGGGCAAAGAAGTCGCGCTGAAGGTGATCGAGCCCGAGGTGTTCAGGGACCCGGAGTTCGGGACCGTGTACCGCTCGCAGTTCCTGAACGAGGCGTCGCTCGCAGGCAAGCTGAGGCACCCGCATATCGTGGCGATCCTCGACGCGGTGGTGCTGGAGGATTCGGGCCACATCGCGATGGAGGTGGTCAGGGGTGGCGACCTGTCGCAGCATGTCAGCGCCGACACGCTGCTTCCCATCGCGGATGTGTTGCAGATCGGTTTCAAGTGCTGCGGCGCGCTCGCCTACGCGTTTAACGAAGGTATCGTCCACCGCGACATCAAGCCGGCGAACATCATGATCGCGCAGGGGACGGACGTGAAGATCGCCGATTTCGGCGCCGCCTTGCTGCGCAAGGCCCATGCGGTGCAGACCGCGAGCATCGGCTCGCCTTACTATATGTCGCCGGAGCAGCTCGAGGACTTGCCGCTCACCCACCACAGCGACATGTACTGCCTCGGCGTCGTGCTGTACGAACTGCTGACCGGGCAAAGGCCGTTCACGGCCGACAGCCTGGAAATGCTGGTGCAGAAAATCCTGCATCAGGATCCGGCGCCGCCGAGCAGCCTGCGCGCCTCGCTGCCGAGGGAAATCGACCGTGTCGTGTTGCGCGCGCTGGGCAAGAAGCCGCAGTTCCGCTACGAGACCTGGGCCGAGTTTGCGCTCGAGCTCTCCAACGTCGGCAAACTCGTGCTCCCGCCCGATGCCATCATGGACAGCGAGAAATACGTCGCGTTGAAGCGCGTGGACATGCTGGCACAGCTCTCCGACGCGGAGTTGTGGGAGCTGACGCAAGCGGGACGCTGGACGCGCGTCGCGGCGAAACAGGCGATCATCCGCGAGAACGAACCGGGGCAGAGTTTCTTTTTCCTCGCCCAGGGGCAGGTCAAGGTCACCCTCGAGGGACGCCTGCTCAACACCATCAGCGAGGGCGAGAGCTTCGGCGAGATGGCCTACATCCGGGGCGGCGAAATGCCGCGGCACGCGACGGTGGAGTCCATGACGGGCATCCTGCTTGCCGAATTCGAGCCGGACGCCTTGGCCCGGATGAGCCTCGGCGCG
>JADGRR010000387.1 GCA_017880745.1 Burkholderiales bacterium | reverse complement strand
GTGCCGGCAGCGCGGGGCAAGCAGGATGAATCTGCGAATAACCCGGGATGTGCGCTGGCGTACCGAAGCAGCCGGGAAGCTGGCGTAATATCATCAAAAAATGCTAGCGCCTGTTTGTTGAACGGAGGAAATCATGCAGCTCTTTTTGATCCTGGGTATCGTCTTCGCCATCGGCGCCGTCACCTTTGCCTTGCAAAACAGTGTTCCGGTGACGGTAGTCTTTGCGTTCTGGCGCTACGACAGCTCGCTCGCGGTGGTGCTGTTGGTGGCGCTTGCCCTGGGCGCGCTGATCGCCGCGCTGGTATCGACGCCGAGCGTGATCAAGGGACAGTGGGCCGGTGCGCGGCTGCGGCGCCAAGTCGCAAGCCTGGAGGGCGATAAGGCGTCCCTCGAACGCCGCGTACGCGAACTCGAATCAGAGATGCCGCAGAAAACCGCTGCACCGGTGCCGGCGGCGGAGGAAGCTGCGCCCTACGTCGGGTTGAAGGAGTTGATGATGGGCGGCGAAGAAGAGAAACCAAGGTAATGCCGAAGGGCGCGAAAGCTTCAGCTTCGAATACACATTCAATCAGCTCTCATTTTTCATTCGGCAACTGGCGCTGGTTGCGGCGCTCTAGCTGTCCTGCATCCGCACCACGATCTTTCCCAGGTGCGCATTCGATTCCATGCGTGCCTTGGCGGCCGGCAGTTCGTCGAACGCGTACACCCGGTCTATCATCGGCCGGATGCGGCCGTCGGCGATCGCGGGCAGGATGTCGGCGACGAAGCCACGCGCGGATTCCGCGCGCTGCTCGGCGCTGCGCAGCTTGTTGGAAACGCCGAACAGCGTCAGCCGCTTCGCGTGCAGCGCTTCGATGTCCATTTCGGCCTTGAGCACGCCATCGACATAGCCCACGGTGGCGAGGCGACCCTGGAACGCGAGTGCGCGCACGCACTCGGCGAACACCGAGCCGCCGACGTTGTTGACCACGAGGTTCGCGCCCTTGCCGCCGGTGGCCGCGATTACCGCGTCGCAGAAGTCCGCGGCGCGCGTGCGTATGCCGACATCCAGCCCCGCCGCTTGCAGCCGCTCGAGCTTGTCGGCCGAGCCCGAGGTGCCGATTACCTTTGCGCCCAGCGCTTTCGCGGTCTGCAGCGACGCGACCCCGACGCCCGAGGAAATGCCGGTCACCAGCAGCCATTCGCCGGCGACCAAATGTCCCTGGGCGATGAGCATGTCATGCACCACCATGAAGGTGAGCGGGATGCCGGCTGCGTCTTCCCACGACAGGCGCGCGGGGATTACGATCGCCTCGCGCGCATCCATCAGCGCATATTCGGCGAACGCCCCGGCGCAACGCCCCATGACGCGCGCGCCCGGCGCGAGGCCGGTGACCCCGGCGCCGAGCTTGGCAATCTCGCCCGCGCCTTCGACGCCGGCCGGTTTCGCTGCGCCGGGCTTGGTCAGGCCATGACCGGCGATGATCTCGCCGCGATTGAGCCCGGCTGCGCGCATGCGCACCAGCACCTGCCCCGCTGCCGGCTCCGGCAGCGGCACCTCGCGCCGCTCCAACGTGGTCTGATCCGCCACCGACTGAATCCAGTAAGACTGCATTGCCATTCCTCCCTTTGCTTGGTTTTCGCTATCGTCGGGCTCGAAGGCCGTCATGGTAGCGCATTGAAGCGCTCATCGAGCATTGCAACTAGCGGGCATCCCGCTTAGTGACGCGGCCAACGCGCTACATCTGCTTGAACAGGTCGGCAAAGACCCGGCTGACTGGCAGCGTTTCCTTGCGCTCGCGCAGCTGCAGATGCAGCCTGCCGCTGTCGTCGCGCACGGCGGCCGCGACGGCGTCGAGATTGACGATGGCGCCGCGATGGATCTGGCGGAACTTGTCCGCAGGCAACTGCTCCAGCAGCTCCTTCAGGCTGGCGCGGACCAGCGCTTCACCTTTGCCCGTTACGACGTTGACGTACTTGTCGGTCGCCTGGAAGTAGCACACCTCCTCGATCGGGATCATGCGCACCGTGTTGCCGCTGCCGGCGCGGATGTGCGCAGCGGCGGGAGACCGGCTGCTGCGGGTGGCCGGCTTGGTGCCTGCGATCTTGCCTTGCGTCAAGGTTTTCGCGGCGCGCATCCAGTAATATCCGCAATCCGATTGCGGAGGTCAGCGATGAGCACGATTCCCGGATTGACTCCAGGCCTGAAAGGCTCGGCCGAGCTGGTGGTAGGAGAGCAGCACACCGCGCCGAAAGTGGGCAGCGGCCGCGTGCATGTGCTGGCGACGCCGGTGATGATCAATCTGATCGAGGCGGCGGCCCTGGCCGCGGTCGAGCGCTTGCTGCCGACGGGTCAGCAGAGTCTGGGCACTCACTTGGACGTGCGCCACTTCGCGGCGACGCCCGTGGGTATGCGCGTGAGCGCCGAAGCCGAGCTAATCAGAATCGACGGCCGCTTGCTGACCTTCCGCGTTTCGGCCGCCGATGCGATCGAGCCCATAGGCGAGGGCACGCACCAGCGCGTAATCGTAACCCTCGAACGCTTCGATCAGCGGGTGCAGAAAAAAGCTGCCCAGATACGTTAGCGAAGCTCTGATTGAGTTCGTGATGCAATCACGCACTTCGTCTGACTTGGGGAATTTGGAACGGGGCGCCGTCCCTTGTTCGTGCCTCGCTAGACCAGTGCCTTGCCCACGATCTCGGCCACGTCCTTCGACAGTCCCTGCGCGTCGCGGATGCGCCCGAGCGCTGCGCTCGCGTGCTGCCTGCGCCCGGCGTCGAATTTCCTCCAGCGGTCGAACGCGCGCGCCATGCGCGCGGCGACCTGCGGATTGAAGGCGTCGATTGCGATCACCTGGTCGGCGAGGAACGCGTAGCCGCCGCCGTCGGCGGCGTGAAAGCGCACGTGGTTGCCGCAGAAGCTGCGAATGAGCGCATAGACCTTGTTCGGGTTGCGGATATCGAATGCCGGATGCGCGAGCAGCTTCCGCACTTCGGCCAGCGTGCCGGGCAGGCGTGAACCCGCCTGCACCGCCAGCCATTTGTCGACCACCAGCGGCTCGGCCTTCCATTTGGCGTAGAACGCGTCCAGCGCCTGCGCGCGCTCGGCGCAGTCGCAATTCGCGAGCGCGCCGAGCGCGGCCATGGCATCGGTCATGTTGTCGGCGCCTTCGAATTGGGCGAAGGCGAGATCGCGTGACGCGCGCTCGTCGAGTTCCATCAGATAGCCGAGGCAGAGGTTTCGCAGCGAGCGCTTGCCCGCCGCTTGCGCGTCCGGGCTGTAAGGGCCGGGCACGGCCTGCGCATGGTAGGCGGCGAGCAGCTCGCCGCGCAAGGCGGACGCGAGGCTCCGGCGCAGGGCGTTGCGTGTCGCGTGTATCGCATCCGGATCGACTTCGTCCAGTTGCTCGGCGATGTAGATTTCAGAGGGCAGCGCCAGGGCTTCCGCGCCGAAGGCGGGATCGCGCGGCGCGTCGGCGAGCACCCGCGCAAAGGCATCGATGAAGTCCTGCTGCGTGTCCGATCCGCTTGCTGCGCCTTCGCCATGCGCGCGCGGCACGCGGTGCGCTTCGATGCCGCGCAGGATCAGTTCGAGCGCGAGCCGCTGCCCCGCCTCCCAGCGATTGAAGGCGTTCGCGTCATGCGCCATCAGATGCGTGAGGTCGGCGTCGCTGTAGCCGTATTTCACGATCACCGGCGCGGAAAAGTTGCGCAGCAGCGACGGCACCGGCGGCGCCGGCACGTCGACGAAAACGAAGCTCTCCTGCACTTGCTTTAGCGAGAGCACGCGCGTGATTTCTCCCGGCTGCCGCAGCCCCCTTGCGGGCTGGTCAACGAGAATCCCGCTGGTGGGCCGGTCTCCAGG
>JADGRR010000033.1 GCA_017880745.1 Burkholderiales bacterium | reverse complement strand
AAAAACGCGGAAGCGGTGAAGCTGGCGGAGATCTTGCGCGCGATCTATAGCGGGGAATCCGCGGCCGCGCAAGCGCGCCCGGCGACGACGCCGCTGGGCGCGGGGGCACCGGGGCAAGCGCCAGCGGCGGCGCAACCCACTGCCTCGGCACCGGGCATTATCCAGGCGGATCCAGCCACCAACTCGATCATCATCACGGCCCCCGATGCGATCTACAACAATCTGCGCGCCGCGCTGGAAAAGCTCGATGTGCGCCGGGCCCAGGTGTATGTGGAAGGGCTGATCGCCGAGGTTACCGCCGACAAGGTTGCGGAGTTCGGAGTCCAGTGGCAGGACCTGACCGCTGTGGGCAAGACGACCGGACAGGCGTTCGGCGGCACCAATTTCGGCACCGCGGCGCAGAACATCATCGGCATTTCCCAGAATCCCGCCACGGCGGGGCAAGGTCTGAATATAGGCATTGTCAAGGGCACGATCACGATTCCGGGCCTCGGTGCGCAGGTATTGAACATCGGTCTGCTGGTGCGCGCGCTGCAGACGGACACGAAAGCGAACATCCTGTCCACGCCGACGCTGCTGACCCTCGACAACGAGGAAGCGAAAATCGTGATCGGCCAGAACGTCCCGTTCGTCACCGGCTCGTACGCGGTTTCGGCTGCGGCCACCACGCCGACGCCGTTCCAGACGGTGGAGCGCAAGGACGTCGGCCTCACGCTGCGGATCAAGCCGCAAATCTCCGAAGGCGGATCGGTGCGCCTGCAGATCTACCAGGAGGTATCCAGCGTGCAGGACAGCAGCAACGCCTCGGGCATCATTACCAACAAGCGCTCGGTCGAATCGACGGTGCTGGTCGACGATGGTCAGATCGTGGTGATCGGCGGCCTGATCCAGGACACGGTCAACGATAGCGTGGAGAAAGTTCCGGGTCTGGGCGACCTTCCGCTGATCGGCAGCCTGTTCAAGTACAACACGCGTTCGCGCAACAAGACCAACCTGATGGTGTTCCTGCGGCCGACGCTGCTGCGCAGCGCGCAGGGGGTCAGTTCGCTCACCAACGACCGCTACGACTACATCCTGGGTGAGCAACTCAAGGCCAGACTTCCGGGTACCGATATTTCCGACTTCGGGTCGCCCAGCCTGCCGCCACGTCAGGGCGCGGCGCCGGCGGGTACGGAGACGCCCGCAATCACCGCGCCGAAATGAGCATTAAACCGGCCGTTCCTTACGCTTTTGCCAAGGCCAACGGCGTCGTCGTCACCGCTCTGAGCGATGGCTTGGCGCAGGTCGCGGTGCGTAATGGCGCGCACGTCGGCGCGCTCGCCGAAGTGCGCCGTGCACTTGGCGTGCCGTTGCAGACCCGGCGCATCGGCGTTGACGAATTCGACGAACTCGTCTCCGCCCTGTACAACGCCGCCGACGCCGGTGCGGCCGCCCTTGCCGATGATCTTGCGCAGGACCTCGATCTGTCCAAGCTGCTGCAGGAGATCCCCAGGGTCGAGGATCTGCTCGAAAGCCAGAACGACGCGCCGCTGATCCGCTTGATCAATGCGCTGTTTACGCAGGCGTTGCGCGACGGCGCCTCCGACATCCACATCGAACCTTTCGAAACGCGTTCGGTGGTGCGGCTGCGGATCGACGGCACGCTGCGCGACCTGATAGAACCTGCGCGCGCGCTGCACGGCTCGATCGTTTCGCGCGTGAAAATCATGGCGCAGCTCGATATCGCCGAGAAGCGCCTGCCGCAGGACGGGCGTATTACGCTGCGCGTGGCGGGCAAACCGATCGACGTCCGGGTGTCGACGATTCCGACCGGGCACGGCGAGCGCGTGGTGCTGCGCCTGCTCGACAAACAGGCCGGCCGGCTCGACCTGTCTAAGCTGGGCATGGACGACGCGACGCTCGCGCACATGGACAAGCTCATCTGCGAGCCGCACGGCATCGTCCTCGTGACCGGCCCCACCGGATCGGGCAAGACCACGACGCTCTACGCCGCGCTCTCACGGCTGGATCCGAAGGCGCTCAACATCATGACCGTCGAGGATCCGATCGAGTATGACCTCGATGGCATCAGCCAGACCCAGATCAACGCCCGCATCGAAATGAGCTTCGCGCGCGCCCTGCGCACGATTCTGCGCCAGGACCCCGACGTCGTCATGATCGGCGAAATCCGCGATCTGGAGACGGCGCAGATCGCGGTGCAGGCGAGCCTCACCGGCCATCTGGTGTTTGCCACGCTGCACACCAACGATGCGGTGAGCGCCGTTACCCGGCTGGTCGACATGGGGGTGGAGCCGTTCCTGCTCGCCTCCAGCCTGATCGGCGTGGGGGCGCAGCGGCTGGTGCGCCGGCTGTGCCTGGAATGCCGCAAGCCCTTCGCCACCGATGGGGCGCAGCTGAAGGCGCTTGGATTCGCGCCCAGAAAAGGAACTTTCTTCACCGCTCAGGGCTGCCCCGCATGCAACCATTCGGGGTACCGCGGCCGTACCGGCATTTACGAATTGCTGACCGTGGACGATGGCTTGCGCCGGCTGATCCATGACCGTTCTTCCGAGCAAGTGCTGCGCGAGTATGCCGTCGCGCACGGCATGCGCTCATTGCGCGATGACGGCATGCGCTGGGCCGCCGAGGGTGCAATCAGCCTGGAAGAAGTGGTTCGCGTGACGCGCGAATAGCAGCGGGCCATGGAAGCATTCCGCTACGAGGCGCTGGACGCTGCCGGCCGCACGGTATCCGGGATCGTTCAGGCCGATACGCCGCGCCAGGCGCGCGCGCAGTTGCGCGCCCAGGGCTTGCACCCCTCCGCGATCGATCTGGTGCGTGCGCGCGAGCGCGCAAGCCAGCCGTGGGCACGCGGCATCTCTTCGGACGAACTGAGTCTGGTCACGAGGCAGATGGCAACGCTGCTCGCGTCCGGCCTGACGCTGGAACAGTCGCTCAGCGCGCTGATCGAGGAGGCTGCGATGCCGATGACGCGCGAGGTGCTGGGCGGAGTCAAGGCCGAGATTTCCGCCGGGCACTCTCTCGCAGGCGCCATGGGCACTTACGACAAGAGTTTTCCGGATTTTTACCGCGCGCTGGTGCACGGCGGCGAGGAATCGGGCGCGCTGCCGCTGGTGTTGCAGCATCTTGCCGATTATCTCGATGCGCGCCAGGCGCTGAAGCAGAAAACCACGCTGGCGCTGCTCTACCCCGTCCTGGTCACTCTGGTCGCGGTCAGCATTGTCACCGGCCTGCTGGTGTTTGTGGTGCCGCAGATCGTGCAGGTGTTTCAGCAGTCGCGGCAGACCCTGCCGCTGCTCACGCGCGCGCTGATCGGACTGTCCGATTTCCTGCGCGCCACCTGGCCTTATCTCGCGGTCATCGGCGTTGGCGCTGTGGTGGTCGCGCGCCTGGCGCTGCGCCGAGATGAGCCCAGACGCCGCTGGGACGCGATGTTGCTGCGCGCGCCCTGGCTGGGGCAGCTGATCCGCGGCGTCAACACGTCGCGTTTCGCCAGCACGCTCGCCATTCTCGTCGGCGGCGGCGTGCCGTTACTTTCCGCGCTCAACTCCGGCGCGCGCGTGATGACCAACACGGTGATGCGCGGCGCCATCGAAGGCGCGATCGAGCGCGTGCGCGAGGGCGAGAGCCTGGCGCGCGCGCTGGGCGCGACACGCGTGTTTCCGCCGCTGATGGTGCATCTGGTCGCGAGCGGGGAAGTGAGCGGCAAGCTGGAGCAGATGCTGCAGCGCGCGGCGCAACTCGAGACACAGGCGCTCGAGCGGCGCCTGGCGGTATTCCTCACCCTGCTCGAGCCGGTGATGATCCTGGTAATGGGGGGGGTGGTGCTGATGATCGTGCTCGCCATTTTGCTTCCGATCATCGAGATCAACCAGCTCGTGCATTGAATCTCAGCAAGCGCCGAGCGGCGCCGGCGCCGCATTTCCCGCTGACGGCTTTGCTCCGTTTCAGGCCAGCACGCGCGCGAGCCACGCGCCGACGTCGGCGATTTCCTGCGGACACACTGCGTGCTGCATCCGGTATTCGTGCCATTCGACCGCATAACCTTGCTGCAGCAGCAGGTCGCGCGAGGCCTGGGCGCGGGCAAACGCGATCATCGGGTCGGCCGTGCCGTGCGCCATGAAAATCGGCACCGCGCGATTGGCCGGGTGGGCCTCGGTCGCAAGCTGGCCGGCCAGCGGCACATAGGTCGAGAGGGCCATGATGCCGGCCAGGCGCTCGCCATGGCGCAGGCCGGCTTGCAGCGCGATCGCCCCGCCCTGCGAGAAGCCGGCGAGCACGATGCGGCTCGCGGCGATGCCGCGGGATTTCTCGCGCGCCAGCAGGTCCTCGACGCTGCGCTGCGAGGCGCGCACACCGGCTTCGTCCTCGCGCCGGATGGCGGCATCGCTGATGTCGTACCAGGCGCGCATCACATAACCGGCGTTGATGCTCACCGGCATCATCGGGGCATGCGGGAAAATATAGCGCACGGCGACCGGCAATTCGATTTCACCGGCCAGGGGCGCGAAGTCGTTGCCGTCGGCGCCAAGGCCGTGCATCCAGATTATGCTGGCCCGCGGATCGGGCGCAGTCTCGATCTCTATGGCTTCCAGGATGTTTGCGCTCAAAGCGGCTGATCCTTCTTCGGCCGGATCGCGGATTTCGGACGGAACGCCTTGATCACGTCCTCATTGGTCTCGATGTACGGCCCGCCGATGAGGTCGATGCAATAGGGCACGGCGGCGAATATGCCCGGCACGCTCTGCTTGCCATCCTTGTCCTTCAACCCCTCCAGTGTCTCCCTGATCGACTTGGGCTGGCCGGGCAGGTTGATGATGAGGCTGCCCGCCGGCTTTGCGGCTTGACCGCGGCGATAGCGAATTACCGCTACCTGGCGCGAGAGTATCGCCGTGGGCACGAATTCCAGGCTGATCCTGCGCATCTGCTCGCCGAATCCGGGCATGGGTTTGTCGGCGACGGCGAGCGTCGCTTCGGGCGTCACATCGCGCCAGGCGGGGCCGGTGCCGCCGGTAGTGAGTACCAGATGGCAGCCGGCCTGATCGACCAGTTCGATCAGTGCCGCTTCGATCGCGGGCCGCTCGTCAGGGATCAGGCGCTTCTCCGTGCGCCACGCGGGTGCGGCGATGGCGCGCGAGAACCAATCCTCCAGCGCCGGAATGCCCTCGTCCTTGTACACGCCGGCCGAGGCGCGGTCGCTGATGGAAACCAGGCCAATCAATAGTTCGTCGGGATCGTTTTGCATTTTGTTTAGTCCAGCTTCCGAGTTTCAGGCATCGGCCGCGGGCTCCTTTGTAGTCATCTCGCGCAGTACCCGGAACAGCTCGCGGTAGCTCTTGGGCGGCAAGGTCGCGTTCTGTTCGCGCCGCGCGTTGCGGATCAGGGTGCGCAGCTTCTGGCTGTCGGCTCCCGGATATTCGTGCAGGAAGCGCGCCAGGGCAGGGTCGCCGGCCAGGAGCTCCTCGCGCCAGCGCTCGAGGGCGTGCAGCTGCGCCGTGTGCTCGCGCCCTTGCCCCAGCCACTCCTCGAGCCGGTCGCGTATCGGGGCTGCGTCGAGGTCGCGCATCAGGCGGCCGATGTATTGCATCTGCCGCCGCCGCGCCTCGTGCTTGGTGAGGCGCCTGGCTTCCTGCACCGCCGCGAGCAGGGACTCGGGCAGCTGCATGGCCTCGAGCTGCTGCTCATTCAACTCGACCAGCTTCACGCCCAGGTCCTGCAGGGCATGCATGTCTCTTTTCTTGCGCGATTTACTTGTGAGTTCGTCTTGTTCGTCTTGCATGGGGCAGGGTGCGGAAGGTTCGACCTGCTATGATAATGGTTTTTAGCTCCGGCATAACGCGCTTCGCGCATTAACCTCCACTTAAACAATGGTTTTTCGTTCCGGCATAATGCGCTTCGCGCATTAGCCTCCACTGAAACTTCCTTTTCCGGATTGCACACTATACCTATGGCGATATTCCAATGACGACGGCGCGCTTTACCTATCCGCTCGATACTCTCAGGCAAATCGCCCTGGATCTGCTGCGTCAGGCCGCCGCGCAGGGCGCTAGCGCCTGCGAAACCGACGTGTCCGAGGGCTATGGCCAGACCGCCGTGGTGCGCAAGGGCGCGGTCGAGACCATCGAGTACAACCGCGACAAGAGCATCGGCGTCACTGCCTACCTGGGCCAGCGCAAGGGTTTTGCCAGCACCTCGGATTTCTCGCCCAAGGCGCTCACCGACACCGTGGCGGCGGCGGTCAGCATTGCGCGTTTTACCGCGAGTGACGACTGTGCCGGACTGGCCGAACCCGGGCTGATGGCGCGCGAAATTCATGACCTCGACCTGTTCCATCCCTGGGACCTGCCCGTGGACGAGGCGATCGAGCGCGCGCGCGCCTGCGAGGCTGCGGCGTTCGCCCTTGACCCGCGCATCGTCAACTCCGAAGGGGCGGGGGTCTCGACCCAGCAGCACCAGTTCGTGGTCGCCAACTCCAACGGCTTTGCCGCCGGCTATCCGACTACGCGCCATTATCTTTCGTGCGCGGTGATTGCCGAGCAGGGCGGGGCGATGCAGCGCGACGACTGGTACGCGGAGGCGCGCGACGCGCGCGATCTGCCCGCCGGCGACGCGGTGGGACGCTATGCCGGGCAGCGCGCCTTGGCGCGATTAAGCAGCCGCAAGCTGAAGACGATGAAAGTGCCGGTGCTGTTCGAAGCGCCGATGGCCAGCGGTTTGCTGGCGAGCTTTGTCGGCGCGGTAAGCGGCGGCAGCCTCTACCGCAAGACTTCATTTCTGCTCGACAGCCTGGGCAAGCAGGTATTTTCGCCGCTGGTGCAGTTGAGCGAGCAGCCGCACCTGAAGAAAGGGCTGGCGAGCGGCTACTTCGACGACGACGGCGTCGCCACGCATCCGCGCGAGGTGGTGAAGGACGGCGTGCTGCAGGGTTATTTCCTCGGCACCTACTCGGCGCGGAAGCTCGGCATGAAGAGCACCGGCAACGCCGGCGGCAGCCACAACCTGATACTTCAAAGCGGCGGGCTCGATCTGCCCGGGCTGCTGAAAAAAATGGGCCGCGGCCTGCTCGTCACCGACCTGATGGGACAGGGCATCAACATGGTCACCGGCGATTATTCGCGCGGTGCCGCCGGCTACTGGGTGGAGGGCGGGGAAATCCGTTACCCGGTGGAGGAGATCACCATCGCCGGCAATCTGCGCGCCATGTTCAAGGGCATCGTGGCGGTCGGCAAGGACGAACTCACGCGCGGTTCGCGCCGCTGCGGTTCCATCCTCATCGACAGCATGACCGTCGCCGGCAACTGATCGGGCCCGCATCAGGCTGGCGGGCTATCGGGCGGCGGCACCACCTGGCGGGCGTCGGGGATATCCGGATAATTCCATGCTGGCAATGGAGAAAAATCTCCTATAATCCCCTCGCCGTGGCCTGGAAAGCCACGGCACCAATGCGGCTTGACGTTCTTGGCTGATAAAGAGGGGAACCCGTGAAACTTCTGCTCCGCTTCTCCGGTTTGATCGATGCGCTTAACGATCGCATCGGCCGCGTCATCTATTGGCTGGTGCTGGCTGCCGTGCTGGTTAGTTCGGTCAACGCCATGATGCGCTACACCTTCAGCATCAGCTCCAATGCCTGGCTCGAGTTGCAGTGGTACCTGTTCGGCGCGGTGTTCCTGCTGTGCGCCGGGTACACCCTGCTGCATAACGAGCACATCCGCATCGATGTGCTCGCCGGCCGTTTGTCGCGGCGCGCGCAGAGCTGGATCGATGTGTTCGGCCTCCTGTTCTTCCTGCTGCCGATGGCGCTCATCATCATGTGGCTGTCCTGGCCGATATTCGTCGACGCCTACGTGCACAACGAGATGTCCGGCAACACTGGCGGCCTGATACGCTGGCCGGCGAAGCTGTTCATCCCGGTCGGCTTTTTCCTGCTCGCGCTGCAGGGCGTGTCCGAACTGATCAAGCGCATCGCGTTTCTGCTGGGCTTGATCCCGGACGCGCTCGAGAAACACCAGGATCCGGCGCTCGAGATACTTGCCGACGAGGCGGTGAAATGACCGCTTTCCTGATCGCCAATATGGCACCGCTGATGTTTGCGGCGCTGGTTTTCTTCCTGCTGCTCGGCTTTCCGGTTGCGTTCTCGCTCGCCGCGAACGGCCTGTTTTTCGGTTTCATCGGCATCGAGCTGGGGTTGCTGACGCCGGTGCTGCTGCAGGCGCTGCCGGAGCGCATCTTCGGCATCATGGCAAACGACACCCTGCTGGCGGTGCCGTTCTTCACGCTGATGGGCCTGATCCTCGAGCGCAGCGGCATGGCCGAGGACCTGCTCGACACCATCGGCCAGTTGTTCGGGCCGATACGCGGCGGCCTGGCCTATGCGGTGATTTTCGTCGGCGCGC
The DNA here is from genome assembly GCA_017880745.1 of Burkholderiales bacterium. GTDB lineage: Bacteria > Pseudomonadota > Gammaproteobacteria > Burkholderiales > SG8-39 > 2-12-FULL-64-23. The sequence goes on along the minus strand of JADGRR010000033.1, from coordinate 4,763 downwards.
TGCTCGCGGCGACCACCGGCGTCGTGGCCGCTTCGGTGATTTCGATGGGCCTCATCTCGCTGCCGATCATGCTGCGCTACGGCTACGACCGGCGCCTCGCCTCGGGCGTGATCGCCGCCTCCGGAACCCTGGCGCAGATCATCCCGCCGTCGCTGGTGCTGATCGTGCTCGCCGACCAGCTCGGCAAGTCTGTCGGCGACATGTATCAGGGGGCGTTCATACCGGGCTTCATCCTCACCGGACTGTATGCCTTGTTCGTCTTCGGCGTGACGATACTGTACCCGCAGGCCGCGCCGGCGCTGCCGCCGGAGGCGCGGACGCTGCGCGGGATGAAGCTGCTGCGGCGTGTGATTTTCGTGCTCGTTCCGCCGCTCGCCTTGATCTTCCTCGTGCTCGGAACCATTTTCCTCGGCGTGGCGACGCCGACCGAAGGCGGGGCGATGGGGGCGACGGGCGCGCTGATTCTGGCTTTGATAAACGGCCGGCTCTCCTGGTCGCTGCTCAGGCAGGCGATGAACTCGACCGCGAAGCTCACCTCCTTCGTCATTTTCATCCTGGTGGGCTCGACGGTGTTCAGCCTGGTGTTCCGCAGCGTCGACGGCGATCTCTGGGTCGAGCACCTGCTCATCGGCCTGCCGGGCGGCCAGCTCGGTTTTCTGATCGTGGTGAACATTCTCACCTTCGTACTTGCGTTCTTTCTCGATTTCTTCGAGCTGGCATTCATCATCGTGCCGCTGCTGGCGCCGGTCGCGGACAAGCTCGGCATCGATCTCATCTGGTTCGGCGTCCTGCTCGGGGTGAACATGCAGACCTCGTTCATGCACCCGCCGTTCGGTTTTGCACTGTTCTACCTGCGCAGCGTCGCCCCGGCCAGGGACTACGTCGACCGCGCAACGGGCAAGCTCACGGCGCCGGTCACCACCGGCCAGATCTACTGGGGCGCGGTGCCGTTCGTGATCATCCAGATCATCATGGTAGGGCTGGTGATCACGTTCCCGCGCCTCGTGACCGGGAACCTGGACAAAGCGCCCGATGCCTCGAAGATCGAGTTCCAGGTGCCGAAGACGGACTACGACGAGCCCGACGCTAATTCGCCGCCGAGCGGCGAGGAGACGCCTGGCGCGGCGCCGGGCGACGCCAAAGCCGGTGCTGCCAAAGCCAGTGCTGACAGCAGTGGCATGAGCGCAGAGGATAAGGAGGCGGCAGACATCGCGAAGGAGCTCAAGGGTCGCTAGCGATCGCGCCTGCAGCGTTCCCAGAAACGACAAACCCCGCCGGAGCGGGGTTTGTTTACTGACGCAGCTGTTCCGCGAAACAGCTCTACTTCTTTCCCGCAGGCTTTTCCTGGCCGATCTTGGAGCTGAAGACGAAGTTGTCGTACGTGTCTTCAGCGATCCGGAACCAGAGGAATTCCTCATCCCGGAACTTCTTCCACAGCGGATAAATGCGCTTCCAGTGCGGGCTTTTCTCCGCCAGTTCGGCGTAAAGCTCGTACACCGCCTTTTCGCTCGCCTCCATGATCGACTTGGGAAACGGCCGTAGCTGGGTGCCGCCAGCGACCAGCCGCTTCAGCGCCGCGGGGTTTTTCATGTCGTACTGGGCCGGCATGCGCACGTTGGCTTCGCCGCAGGCCGCTTCCAGCGCGGCCTGATAGGATTTGGGCAGTTCTTTCCATTTTTTCTCGTTGACGAGGACGTGCACCATCGGCCCGCCTTCCCACCAGGCCGGATAGTAGTAATACTTCGCCACCTTGTTGAAACCGAGCTTCTCGTCGTCATACGGGCCCACCCACTCGGCCGCGTCGATCGTGCCTTTCTCCAGTGCGGGATAGATGTCGCCGCCGCCGATCTGTTGCGCCACGACGCCGAGCTTGGCCAGCGCCCCGCCGGCGAGGCCGGCGATGCGGAACTTCAGGCCCTTCAGGTCGGCGACGCTCTTGAGTTCCTTGCGGTACCAGCCGCCCATCTGGGTGCCGGTGCTGCCCGCGGGGATCGCGACGACGCCGTAATCCTTGAACATTGGCGCGCAGGCGTCGTCGCCGCCGCCGTAATACCACCAGGCGTTCATCTGGCGCGTGTTCATGCCGAATGGAACGGCGCAGGCCAGCGCGAGCGCGGGATCCTTGCCGATGTAGTAGTACATGGCGGTCTGTCCGATTTCGACCGTGCCGTTCTGCACCGCATCGAGCACCTGCAGCGCGGGGACGATTTCGCCGGCGGCGAAGGGGCGGATCTGAAACTTGCCGTCGGTGATCTCGGCAACCCGCTTGCAAACGAACTCGGCGCCGCCGTAGAGCGTATCCAGGCTCTTCGGGAAGCTCGACGGCATGCGCCAGGTGATCGTGGGCATACCAGCGCTTGGGGCCGGGGCTTGGGCTTGCGACAGTCCTGGCGCGGCGGCTACACCTGCAGCCAGGCCGACGCCTGCTTTTTTAAGAAAGGAACGACGTTCCACAGTGATCTCCTCATTTGGTTGAATCGGATTGCTTATTGTAGACCGATGCCACCGTTAGGCAGGTCGCGCCGGAGCAGCAACCCGTCTATTTTGCCCGATAACCCGGCAAACGGCTATATCCATCCCCGGCCCGCTCGAGGTCCGCCAGCTTGCGCTGGTCCGGACCGGATTCGATTGCGGCCGCGGTCCGCGGCGGCCTGGTATGAATGCAGGCCTCGTGCAAGCATGCGCCGAGCGGTTTGGCAATTCCGCGTTCCGGGTTGCATAATGCTTGCCATCGCAAACCCAATCGGGGAGTCAGCATGGGACGCAAGGCAAAAGCGGTCATCTGCCGCCAGAACAACGTGCCGGTAGTGGTGGAACAGATCGAGGTCGAATCGCCGCACCGCGACGAAGTGATGGTCAAACTGGGCGCCTGCGGCGTTTGCCACAGCGATCTGTCGGCGGTCAACGGCACCATCGGCATGCCGCTGCCGCTGATCCTCGGCCATGAAGGCGCGGGCACCGTGGTCGAGGTCGGCGAAGGCGTGACCGAGTTCGCCGTCGGCGATACGGTGATCAGCTCCTTCGTCAACATGTGCGGCAAATGCCGCTATTGCGTGACCGGCCGCCCGCATCTGTGCGATGTCGGCGCCAAGGCGATCATCTCGCTGCCCGACGGCAGCCTGCGCACGCGCGACGCGAAAGGCGCACCGCTGAATATTTTCTCCGCCTGCGGCGTGATGGCCGAATACGCTACCTTGCACGTGAACAATGTGGTCAAAATCGCGCCCGGCATGCCGCTCGCGCAGGCGGCGCTGATCAGTTGCGGCGTGATGACCGGGGTCGGCGCAGTGTTCAATACGGCCAAGGTCGAGCCGGGGTCCAGCGCGCTGGTGATCGGCGCCGGCGGCGTCGGGCTGAACGTGATCCAGGGCTGCGCCATCGCCGGCGCCGGCATCATCGTCGCGGTGGACATGGCCGAGCACAAGCTCGAGCTGGCGAAGCAGTTCGGCGCCACGCACACGATCAATGCGGGCAAGGAGGAAAACCTGGTCAAGGCGGTGAAGAAGCTCACTGGCGGCGGAGCCGACTACGCCTTCGAGTGCATCGGGCTGGGCAAGATGGTGGAGCAGGCCTTTCGCGCCGTGCGCAAGGGCGGCACCGCCTTGGTGGTGGGCGTGGCGCGCGGCGACGACAACACTTCGCTGAAGACGGCCTCGATCACCTTCGAGGAAAAGACCCTGACCGGCAGCTATTACGGCTCGGCGCGCCCGCGCGAGGATTTCCCGCGGCTGATCGCGCTGTACCAGGCGAAGAAACTCAAGCTCGACGAACTCATTACCCGCACCTACCGCATCGACGAGGCGGCGCAGGCGTTTGCCGATCTTGAAGCGGGGCGCAATGCGCGCGGCGTGATCGTGTTCTAGCCCATTGTCTGTAAATAGCGGCGCAATCCAATATTCATTTGACTTCGGATTCGGATGGGATTATTTTGCGCCCCAACTCATCGTCGGGAGATTCCCCTTGATGTGTGTTTTTAGGTGGTCCCGCCCTCAGGCGGCAGCATAGCGGCGCGACAAGGCCGCAGGTCTTCAAGCAGTTCGGTACGTGCCACTGTCTCGCCGGCATGGACGAGACGGTGCGCATCGGGCAATACTCCTTGCAGCAGCAATGCGCTCGCGCACTTCTTGGGTTCGAACATTGAAGGATGACGTGATGCGCCAGTTCGTATTGCAGTATCGCCGGGTGTTTGCGCTGGGATTGGCGCTGTTCATGCTTGTGCCGGGGGCGCGGGCCGAGGAACTGCGGACGCTTTCTTCCGCAGCGGACGCGGCTGCGCCCGGCGCGGAGTCGGCGAACGCCTACTTTCAGGCGACTTATATCTGGCAGCGCAAGCACGCGTTTCCCGCGGCTTACACGAACCTGAACGGCACGCCGAACTCGCTCCTGCCCGACAAGGAGCGCAGTTTTACGACGACCGTGACGGGGTTCTTTGGATGGCGGGCGTGGCAGGGAGGAGAACTCTACTTCGCCCCTGAAATCATTTCCGAACTGCCGCTGTCGGGGCTGCGCGGCCTCGCGGGTTCCATCCAGAACGGCGAGTTGGAAAAAAACGGAACGGTCACACCGACCCTTTACCAATCGCGGCTCTTCCTGCGGCAAACCTGGGGGCTGGGTGGAGAGTCGAGCCCCGTGGAATCCACACCGATGCAACTCGCCGGATCGGTGGACAGCCGCCGCTTCGTGCTCACCGCGGGCAATCTGAGCGTCATCGACCTGTTCGACCGGCTCGCCTACGCGGGCGACGTGCGCCAGCAATTCCTCAA